>JBKKAO010000101.1:0-4953 GCA_046714645.1 Burkholderiales bacterium
CCATCATGGCAAAGGCCACCAGGAGCTTGGCATGAATGGTCGCGCGCACCCTCGCGATGAGGCGGGGCAGCCATTGAATCATCGCAACTTCCTTACCCCGCTGGATAATGCGCACGCACCATGACCCATGCCCACTGCCTGCCCCGCTTGCCGGGACGGTTAGGGTGAGGGGTGTTGCGACGCCGAGATTCAAAATTCACGGGTAAAGCCTTTCCGCGACAAGCGAGCGCACATCCTGCATGAATTCCTTGGGAGAGAATCGGACACCCAGATACTGTACTCGAATCAGCAGCGGACACGTGTCGCGGCATTAAGTCTCATACAACGCTACGCTTTCAACTCCTTCTTCAGCTCGTTCAAGAAACGCCAGTCCGTCCCCTGAGCGATAATCTTCTGCGGTGTCGACTTGATCATCCCCACTTCGTACAGGCGCAGGGCATGGAAACGCAGCGTGTCTTCCGGGTCGTATTGCCGCCAGCGGTTGTAGGGAAGCTCCCTTAGAACTTGGAGCATCATTTCGTAACTGGAACCGTACCCACCCGCGAGGATCGACCGGGCCGCACTTTCGGGCTGCTGAGCGCAAAAGTCCGCTGCCTTCATGATCGCGCGCAACGCACGCTTGGTTGCGACGGGGTGCCGTGTGACAAACTCCCGATTGGCAGTAAGCATGCAGCAGAAATACTGGGACCAGGGCCGGTCCACCGCTGTATTGACGATGACGCGTCCAATCTTCCTCGCCCTGAGTTCCTGGGCTTGAGGGGGAAATCCCAGGTAGGCGTCAACCTTTCCTTCCACGAACAAGCGCATCGCTTCGACAGGTGTTGACGTCGTGACCCAATCGATATCCTTGCGAGGATCGAAGCCGACGTAGGCCAGCATGCTACTCAGAAAAATATGATGCGCTGAGCCGAATCCTGGAATGGAAACGGTCTTACCTCGCAAATCGCGAATTGCCTTGACCCGGTTGTTGCCGAAAAGCTCGTAGCACCCCACATGAACACCCGACAGTACAACAATGGGTTGGTCGGTGCTCATCCGCACCAGAAGAGGTGCGACAAACGACATACTCATATCGGCTTCGCCCAAGGCGATCGGGCGCGATGTGCCCACTTCGACAACATCCGGGACGTACTGGACGTCGCTGAAGCCCTCGGCTCGGAGAAGTTCCTTCGCGACGTACTGGGGAGCGGTGCACATACTGGGCGTCTTGACGAGCCGGATTCGTGTCGTCTCAGGCGAGGGCTCGGCCATCGTACGGCTTGGGGCCCCCAGCACGGCGGCGGCGCCCAACGCCGAAGCGCCATATAGGAAGCGACGCCGTTCGATCCGAGATATTTCGGAACTACTCATGTCACACCTCAATTAACCAACATCCTTTTCTCTTTGCTCGTCACACCTTTACGTATTCTACGCTTTCAATTCTCGCTTCAGCTCATTGAGGAATCGCCAATCCGTGCCTTGCGCGATCAATTTCTGTGGTGTGTTCTTAATCATCCCCACTTCGTAAAGGCGCAGCGCATGGAACCTCAACGAGTCTTCGGCATTGACATCCCGCCATGAGTTGAAAGGCAAGGTCTTGATGACCTCCAACCCAACCTCATACCTCGGTTCATATCCCTTGGTGACCATATAACGTGCTGCGACTTCTGGATTACTCGCGCACAAATCCGTCGCTTTCAGCAGTGCTCGAAGCGCGCGCTTCGTTGCCACAGGATACTTCGTCACAAACTCTCTCGGCATGGCAGCCATGCAGCAGAAGTACTGAGACCAAGGTCGATCCGTCGTCGTATTCAGAATGACGTGACCGATCTTCTTGGCCCTCAAATCGATCGGTTGTGGTGGAAACGCCAAGAACGCATCTACCTTTCCCTCCGTAAAGAGTCGCATGCACTCCGAAAGTTTGCCAGCCGCGACCCAATTCACATCCTTCTTCGGGTCTATTCCCACGTAGGCAAGTATGCTGGAAATCCAGAGTTGATCCACCGATCTCATCCCAATGACGCCGACAGTCTTGCCTCTGAGATCACGCGCGGAATTAATTCCAGCGTGTGCAAACAACTCCCAACAACCAACGTGCACTCCAGATATCATCACAATCGGGAGGCCATCATCGATGCCCACCGCGGCCATGGAAGGCCCGAGTAGCCCAAGATCAGCCGCTCCCGCCCCAACGGTCGTCATGAAGTTATATCCAGGGGCGACCGGGACATACTCAACTTCCTTGAATCCCTCCAGGCGCAAGAATTCTTCCGCAAGATACTGTGGCGCATAGCAGGTGAATGGTCCGGCGGCGATGCGAAACCTGGTCGTCTCGGGGGGTGGTTCGGCTCGCGCTGGATTGGCAACTCCGAGCAGCGCCACGGCCCCCAATGCTGAAGCTCCTCCTAGAAAATTTCGCCGGTTCATTCGTTGACTGGTTGATGTGATCATGCTGCCTCCTCCTATGGTAAGTTGCAATTCCTAATGACCAAGCGTCTAAGAGATGTTCTGGTTCCCCGTCGTTTGCATCTCCAGCGCGGGGGACTTTATTCTTGATTGGCGGCGGGGGCAAGGCAAAGGGAACAATCGCGCTGGGAGAAGCGCTAGCCATCGGCGGGTTACGCTTCGCTAACCCGCCCTACGATTTTTCTACGATTTGTCACGGCCCGGCGGGGTGGGATAGGGTGCGCTTGCGCACCATGGTGCGTGGAACGCCCGCACTCACCCCTTACTTCAAATACTCCCGTATCTTCGCGAGCAACACGCGGGGGCTGAAGGGTTTGGTGACGTATCCATCGCAGCCTGACTCGAAAGCCTTCTTGTCATCCCCGCTTAAGGCGTAGGAGGTGACCGCGATAATGGGGATGTGCTTGAGATCCGGCTCTGCCTTGACACGCCGGGTGACCTCGTAGCCGTCCATCAACGGCAGTTGAATATCCATGAGGATGAGATCGGGTTTCTCACGCTTGGCCGCGGCCAAGCCGTCCTCACCGGTGATGGCTTCGATGGATTCGTAGCCGCCGGCCTTGAGCAAATCGCGAATGATCCGGCGATTGTCC
Source organism: Burkholderiales bacterium (assembly GCA_046714645.1). Classification (GTDB taxonomy): domain Bacteria; phylum Pseudomonadota; class Gammaproteobacteria; order Burkholderiales; family SHXO01; genus SHXO01. The sequence continues at coordinate 3,039 of JBKKAO010000101.1, forward strand.
TCGTTGTCTTCCACCACCAAAATTCGCTTGCTCAATGCAGGACCTCTTTCGCTTGTGGATGCATGGGAATACTAAAGTAGAACGTAGATCCTTTGCCGAGTTCGGACTCTACCCATATTCGCCCCCCATGCAAGGTGACGATGCGCTTTGAAATGGCCAGCCCCAAACCAGTGCCGCCTTTCTTGCGAGTAGCGGAAGGATCGACTTGTTGAAACTCCTCGAATATTCTGCCATGTTGATCGGGCGGGATACCCGGCCCCGTGTCGTGAACGGCAACCAGAAATTCTCCATTGTGTCCGTTGACCCGAATGCCGACTTCTCCGGTATCGGTAAACTTTATAGCGTTGCCCACCAGGTTCATCACCACTTGGGTCAAGCGACGCTCGTCACCATTTGCCATGGGTGCGCCTTGGTCGACTTCAGCCGTGAGCTTGAGTCCTTTTTCTGAAGCGAGCGATTCCACGGCGCTCAATACGGAACTGGTGACGTCGTGAAAGGAGAAGTCCGAAATGGACAAAGTGAGTTGGCCGGCTTCGATCTTCGAAAGATCCAGGACGTCGTTGATCAGCCCGAGCAAGTGGCGGCCGCTCTTTTGCACGCGATCCAGGACTTCCAGAATGGCTGCGGGAACGTCGCCGTAGATCTTGTCGGCGATCAGTTCCGTGTAACCGAGAATGGCGTTCAGCGGCGTGCGCAACTCGTGGCTCATGTTGGCCAGGAACTGCGACTTGTGTTTGCTGGCGTTCTCCAACTCGTGGCTTTTCTGCTCGATGTCTCGGAACAAGCGCGCATTCTGAATCGCCAGCGCCGAGGGAATAGCAAAGGTTTGCAGCAGTTCGATCATTTGCGCGGGAAACTCACCCGGTACCTTGCGCGCGACGGAAAGGCTACCGATGAGCCGTGATTCTTGGAGCAAGGGAACCGCGAGCACGGCGCGTATTTCCGCGGAATGCAGCCTGTCCAAAATCTCCTGGCCCACACCATCGACCGACTGCACATCGGGAACTTGTACGGGTTGGCGCAGTTTTGCGGCTTGCCCGGAGATCCCTTCACCCAAGCCCAGAGATTCCGCCAAGAGACCGTCATCGCCGTTGGAAAATGTACCGTAGGTCGTACGCAAGCGCAGATTTCGGCTTGATTCGTCGAACTCGTACACCGCGCCCCGGTCCGTATTGGTCAACGTCACAGCGCGGGCAACAATCGTCGAGAGCACCTTATCCAAATCAAGGGTGGAATTTACCGACTGACTCACTTCAGCCAATGCCTTGAGTTGATCGACGGAAGCGGCAAGCTCCTCGGTCCGGGTCCGCAATTCCTTGAACAGGCGCACGTTCTCGATGGCGATCACGGCTTGGTCGGCGAACGTTTTGAGTAACCCGATTTGGCTATCCGTGAACGGTGCAACTTCCGCTCGCCGCACCGTAATGGATCCCAGCGCGTTTCCCTCGCGCAGCAGCGGTACGCCAATGACAGCACGATCGCCAAACTTGTCCCAGTTCCGCGCCGCATCCGGAAACTCCTTTCGGTACTCGTCTAGGGAAGTATCAGTCACCAGCACAACTTCCTTGTCCAAGATCGCGCGTCCATTGATATAGCCTCGCACAATAGGTACCAACACATCTTTTGAAACTCGCTCCATTCGACCAAACGTCGCGACTTCTCTGATGTGATCCTCTTCAACTAACCACAGCTGCGCATCGCCCGCACCGCAGAGCTTTGCCGCACGCTCCACCAGAATATCCAATATCGGCTGCAAGTCCGTCGGGGAGCTACTGATCGCGCGCAAGACTTCGCTGGTTGCCGTCTGCTGCTCCAATGCCTCGCGCAATTCACGGGTGCGTTCATCCACTTTGCGCTCTAACCCTGCGTAGGACTCACGCAATTGCCCGGTCATGCGATTGAACTCGTCGGCCAG
>JBKKAO010000102.1:0-12116 GCA_046714645.1 Burkholderiales bacterium
TGTGATGGGTATTCAAGTGGTGTTGCAGCACATCGGGGCGCGCCCGGCCCACGGCAGCCATCATACGATCTGAGCCGATGGCGATGATGCGATGGGCCTCCAGCATGGGGATGGCCGCCGGTCCCAATTGACCGGCGGCGTAGGCGTCCATGGCCTGCACGATGTTCCCGACGAAGGAATGGTCCTGGGTGCGCGTGGGTTTGAATCCGGGCTGCTCGTCGCTACACCACACCACCACATCGGCGGCGGCTTCGATCTCTTCAACCTTGTAGCGGTCGATCACTTTCTTGTAACCGGCGAAGTAGAGCACCTTGGATCCCGCGGCTCGAAAGGCCTGTCCGATGGAAAACAGCACCGCGTTGCCTAAGCCTCCCCCCACGAGCATTACGGTCTCGTTGGGATGAATCTCCGTGGGTGTGCCCGTGGGTCCCATGAGAATGACAGGTTCTCCCGGTTTCAATTGCGTGCACGAGTCCGAGGAGCCGCCCATTTCCAGCACGATGGTGGAGACCAAGCCGCGCTCTCGATCCACCCAGGCGCCCGTCAGCGCTAAACCTTCCATCGCGAGCCGTGTACCTTGTTTGACCGGAGCGAGGGATTCGAAATTTTGCAGGCGATAAAACTGCCCCGGTTGAAACTGGCTTGCGGCCTTAGGCGCCTTGACCACGATTTCCACGATGGTGGGCGTGAGGCGATTGACGGCATGGACGGTGGCGCGCAGTTGTCCGTTCAATTGCTCGAAGAAGGACTCCACTAGCGCCGCCGAGGCGGGCGCGCGCTGGGCGAGCACCCGGCTCACCACCGGGAAACCTTGCTTGGCGGAGCCCAGCGCCTTCACCACGTTGCCGAAGAAGGAAGGATGTAGATCGCCGAAGAAGGAGATGAAGCGGCCGTCTTCGGTGCGCGAGAGCAGCACGTCGGCGCGCTCGGGCTTCGACACGGAGAATTGCGGGGTCACCGGATTTCCGGCTTCATCGCAAGCGCGGAAGTACTTGCCCTCGACCTTGAAGGAATCCGCATGCTCGCGCGCCAGCACGGTGTTGGGCTGGGTGCCGGCGGCGACGAAAATGGAATGCGCGGGTAATCGGTAGTCGCCCTCGCCCTGCCACTTACCCTCCTCGCCCATGCGCTGGCGTTGAAAATGAATGCCCTTCACGGCGCCGTACTCGTCGGTCTCGATGGAAGAGGGATTCAAGCACTCCGCGAACACCGCGCCTTCTTCCAAGGCCTTCTCCACCTCCTCGTGGTTGAGGGTGTAGGAGGGGCTATCGACCAGCCGCCGCCGGTAGGCGATGGTTACCCCGCCCCAGTGTTGCAGGAGTTCAAGCACGCGGGCTTCCCGGCCTTCGCGCGTGGCATGAAGGCGCTCTTGCCGGATCTCGCGGGCGTGGTGCAGAAACTCCTCGGCGATCTCGCGTTCCTCGGGTTCCCAGCGATCGCGCACCGCGTCCTCGCCGATGCTCTCGCTCAAGCCTTCGTAGCGTTGCAGAAACTTCTCCACTTGCACCACGTAGTAGGCCAAGGATTCGGTGGCGGTGTCGATGGCTGTGAGGCCTCCGCCGATCACCACCACGGGCAGGCGCAACTGCATGTTGGCGATGGAGTCCGCCTTCGCCGCGCCGGTTAACTGCAGCGCCATCAAGAAGTCCGAGGCCGTGCGCACGCCGCGCGCGAGCCCGTTGGGGATGTCCAAGGTGGTGGGTTTGCCCGCACCCATGCACAAGGCGATGTGATCGAAGCCCAGGGCGAAGGCGTCTTGAGACGTGAGGGTGCCGCCGAAGCGAATGCCGCCGAAGAGCGAGAACTCCTCGCGCCGCTCCAGCAATAGCCGCAGGATTTTGAGGAAGTTCTTGTTCCAGCGCACGCTGATACCGTATTCCGCCACACCGCCGAAGCCCGCCATGATGCGTTCGTCTAGATTCTCGTAGAGGCTCGCGACATCGCGAATGGGCTGGAAAGGCACGCGAGAACCGTCCGCTCGCACGCCGGAGAGCTGCTCGGGCAAGGGCTCGATCTTCAGGCCATCGATACCCACCAAGCCATGCCCGTCGTTGAGCAAGTTGTGAGCGAGGCTGAAGCCCGCCGGCCCCATACCAGACACCAACACTTTGTGGCCTGTGGTTTTGAGCGGGAAAGGGCGGCGAATGTTGAGGGGGTTCCAGCGCGTGAGTAGCGAATAGATCTCGAATCCCCAGGGCAACTCCAGCACGTCCTTCAGCGTGCGGGTCTCCGCCTGCGGGATGTTGACCGGCTCTTGCTTTTGATAAATGCACGCCTTCATGCAATCGTTGCAAATGCGGTGGCCGGTCGCCGCCACCATCGGGTTGTCGATAGTGATGATGGCCAGGGCACCGATGGCGAAGCCATCGGTTTTCACCGCATGGAACTCGGAGATTTTCTCTTCCAGCGGACAACCTGCCAAGGTTACGGAGAAGGGGCTCTTCTTGAACACGATCCTGCGCGGTGCATCGGCAGAGGGTTTTTCGCGCAATCCCGTGGAGCAGGAATCCTTGCCCTGGTTGTGGCACAAGATGCAGTAATTGGTTTGGTCCAGGGCACCGGTCAGATCGGTGCCTGCGTCGGTCAATCCGAAGCCCTCGCGGCGGCGAACATGAGCCGGATGAATGCGATAGGTCGTGACACCGTTGTCCACGGATGTTTCGCTGTGCTGCACCAGATGCATGGGATCGGTTTTGGGCGGAACCTTGAACAAGACACCAGCGTCGTGCGCTTCGCGCCCGGGCTGCGTGTGCAAGGCCCAGGCGGCGTAGCGCAGCGCAAGATCGAGTTCCGCGGCGTGGCTGGCTTCGTCTCGCAGCCAGCGCTTCACGGTGCGAGCAAAGGCGATCTCGGAGAAATCGCCACCCATTGCGCTCGTCAATTGTTGGCGTAAGGCCGTGCCATCGAATTGCGCGGCTTCCGCTGGTTTGATGCGCGTGGCGGCGCGCCGTTGCACGAAGTGCCGCTTGCAGTCATAGAGCGGCGCCAGATCGAGATGTTGCTGGCGCAGTGACGCAACCTCTTTTTCGATACCGAACAAGGCCGTGACGAAGCGCTCGGCATGGGGTGCTAGCGCGATCAACAACTCGGACTCTTGTTTTTTTAAAACGGCATCGGGCGCGCCGCGCGCCGCGGCTAATTGCTCGTACAGACTAGCGGATTCGCGGCGCAGAAATGCGCGGAAACGTTGGTCGAGCTTGTCGAGCCCAGGCTGAGAATAGAGATCTTGAAAAGAGATATCGAAGCCAAGGCGAAGCTGAGCTTCGCTCAAGTGAGGGCTGTTCATTGAGGGAACTATGAGGGGCCGGAAGGGCGGAAAAAGCGGGCGCGAATTATATCAGCGCCGCCTTGCGCTCCAGGGCTGCGATAGCCTGCACCGCCTCGCGAATCAACGCGGGGCCGCGATAAATCAGCCCCGTGTAGAGCTGAACCAGCGTGGCCCCCGCTTGTATTTTCTCCCGCGCACTACCGCCGTCCAGAATGCCCCCCACGCCGATGATGGGAACGCGCCTGCCGAACACGCCGTGCAAGGTGCGGATGACTTGAGTGGACGCCTCGCGCAGGGGTAAGCCACTCAATCCGCCTGACTGCGCTCCATTGGTGAGACCCTCCACGCCCCGCCGCGAGACTGTGGTGTTGGTGGCGATCACGCCATCCACACCGTGTTCAAGCACCAATGCCGCGATGGTTTGAATTTCCTCTTGCTTGAGATCGGGTGCGATCTTCACCACCAAGGGCGCGTAGCGGCCATGCTGGCGCTGTAACGCCTCTTGCTCGGTTTTGAGTGCCGCCAGCAAGCGAGTGAGCGCATCGGATTGTTGAAGCTCGCGCAAGTTCTGCGTGTTGGGCGAGGAGATATTGACCGTGATGTAGCTTGCCACCTCATACACTTTACGCAATGCGATAACATAGTCTTGCGTGGCGCGTTCCATGGGCGTGTCGAAGTTCTTGCCGATGTTGATGCCCAGCATTCCCTTATAGCGAGAGCCTTTGATGTTGGCCAGTAGCCGGTCAACGCCCAGGTTGTTGAAGCCCAAACGGTTGATGAGGGCACGCGCGGGCGGGATGCGAAACATCCGGGGCCGCGGGTTACCGGGTTGGGGGCGGGGCGTGACGGTACCCACTTCCAGAAAGCCAAAGCCCAGCGAGGCCAGCGCATCGACGTGCTCGCCGTTCTTGTCCAATCCTGCGGCGAGGCCCACCGGGTTCGGGAAGCTGAGCCCCATAACTTGGACTGGGCAAGGCGGGGGAGGGGAGGCGGCGAAGCGCGAGAGGCAAGCGCGATGGGCCGCATCCAGCGCATTGAGCGTGAGACGATGGGCGGACTCCGCCTCCAAAGAGAACAACAGCGGGCGAAGCACGCCGTAGAGCATCAGCGCCCGGAGAATCGAGCAGGCCGTCGCTCCAGAAATGCACGCAATCCTTCGGCGGCGTCATCGGTGGCCATCAAGCGCGCCATCTCCGGAAGCAATGCGCTAGTGGCGGCAGCTTCTCCTTCCAGTTGCGCCTTGCGGGCGGAATCCAGCGTGGCTCTCACGCCCAGGGGCGATTGCTGCGCGATGCACTGCGCCAGCGCCAAGGCTTTGGCGAAGGCCTCGCCTTTGGGCGTCACTTCTTGCACGAGACCCAGCCGGTGGGCCTCTCGCGCGCTCAATTCGTCTCCCGTCAGCAGGTAGCGCATGGCGTTGCCCCATCCTAATTCTTGGATGAGCCGAATGGTGGCACCGCCGATGGGATAGATGCCGCGCTTGACTTCGATCTGCGCGAAGCGGGTGTCCTCATCGGCGACGCGAATATCGGCCGCCAGCATGAGTTCCATGCCGATGGTGAGACACCATCCTTGCACCGCCATCACCAGGGGCTTGGAAAGCGTGGGTTGATCGCAACGCCGCAGCGGATCCAGGGCACCCTCCGAGAGCGCCGGCATGCGGCCGTCGCGCAGGAACGGCAACCACTCGGGCAGTTCGAGCCCACCGGTGAAATGATCGCCGCGGGCGAAGAGAACTCCGCAACGAAGCCGCGCATCACGATCCAACTCGCCCAAGGCGCCGGCGAGCTGAAGATACATCTCGATGTCGAAGGCGTTGCGCTTGGCGGGCCGGTTCAGTGCGATGAGCGCGATGCCATCGCGCCGCTCGAAGGTGATGCGTTCATCGCTCATGCGGGGTGTCGCTGCCTGGGTTGATAGGTTGCCAACGCCCGCCCATCAGTCCTTCGATAGGCCGGAAGTTTACCTTGTAGGTCATCTTTCGGCTGCGATCGATCCAGTAACCGAGATAGAGATAAGGCAGACGCAGCCGGCGGCAGTGTTCTATCTGCCAGAGCACGTTGTAGGTCCCCATGCTGGCCCCCGGCACATCGGGTTCAAAAAAAGTGTAGACCGAGGAGATACCGTCTTCCAACTGATCGACGATGCTTACCATCACCAGTTTGCCGTGATCGCGAAACTCCACCAAATTAGAGCGCACGTTGCTTTGCAAAAGAAAATGGCGGTACTGCTCGCGGCTGTCGTGATCCATTCCGCCGCCGGAGTGGCGGCTGGCTTGATAGCGCAAGTAAAGCGCGTAGTGATCCGGGCTGTATTTGAGATCCATCAAGCGCACGGACAGCTCGGCGTGCCGGTTGAAGGCACGGCGCTGCGAGCGTGTGGATTTGAACTCGGCGATGATTACGCGCACCGGCACGCAAGCTTTGCAGGCATCGCAGTAGGGCCGGTAGGTGAAGGCGCCACTGCGGCGAAAGCCGGCTCGCACCAACTGGCTGTAAATCATGGTGTCGATGACGTGGCTAGGAGTGGCCACCTGAGAGCGCGCCAAATTGTCCTGAAGATAGCTGCACGGGTACGGCGCCGTGGCATAGAACTGCAGGACGGAAAACGGTAAATCGTTCAGCTGGGTCATGACGATAGAACGGTGCCCGGTTGCGTTGCAGAAAGGCTCAAGGTGCGCGGCCATGAATCCAAGGGACCGGCGTAGTTTACCAACTCCTTCAGCGTGTCCACGAAGTCCGAGCGCGGAATTTCCCTGGCGCCGAAGGACGCCAGCAACGGCGTGCGCATCTGGCAGTCGATGATGCCGAAGCCTTGGCCTTGGAGGTATTGCACCAGGTGTACTAAGGCGGTCTTGGAAGCATCGCTTTCGCGTGCAAACATGGATTCGCCGAAGAAGGCGCGGCCGAAAGCGACGCCATAGAGTCCGCCTACCAGTTTGTCCTCGCGCCAGGATTCCACGCTGTGGGCGAGACCGCGTTCGTGCAGGTTCCAGTAGGCGTCGATCATCTGTTCCGTGATCCACGTTCCGGCTTGGTCTCTCCGAAGCTCGGCACAGGCCCGCATGACCTGGCGAAAGGAGGTGTCCACGCGGATCTGGAAAACCGGCTTCTTCAAGGTCTTTGATAAAGACCGGGAGATTTTGAGTTCCTTGGGGTACAAGACCATGCGTGGATCAGGACTCCACCACAGGATGGGTTGGTCCTCGCTGAACCAAGGGAAGATGCCTTGACGGTAAGCGGCGCTAAGACGCTCTGGGGACAGATCGCCTCCAGCGGCCAGAAGACCGTTAGGCTCGGCGAGGGCGCGCGTGAGCGGAGGAAACGAGTGGGACGCGCCGAGCCAGGGAATCAACGCGACCCACTATGGTTGCTTAAGAAACCATTTGTCCGGACTAAGACTAATCAGTCCGCAAGCGACTCGCACGCCGGAGTTTCCCGAGGGTTGAGAGAACAGGTCATCGGTGTCGCCGTGTACGACGATGGCGCGCCCGATGATGCTGTCTTCGCCCGTTCCCAAACTGATTCCGCTGATTTCCGCGCGGTAGATGGCGGTGCCCGTAAGGCCCGCGATGAGATTGCCCAGATCTCCGGCGTGCCTTTCCGGCGACCCCGGGGCGCCATGTCCAGCTTTGCCGGGATTGAAGTGCGGCCCCGCGCTGGAAGCGTCAGGGGCGCTGCAATCGCCTTTCTCGTGAATGTGGAACCCGTGTAGCCCGGGTGTGAGGCCTGTGATCTTGGCCTGGACCACGACCTTGTCCGCCTTCTGCAGGAAGTTCACCACGCCCTCCACATGATGATCGCGGGTGGGGGCGAGGCGCGAGATTCCCGTGGGCGTGCGAACTTGCATGTTGTTGCACCCGGCCAGCAGCGCTGCTGCGGTGAGAACAAGGACTGCACGATACATCGGGTTCTCCAGTGGAAACGCGAAGGTTTTTGTAGCACCGGCAACCTTGGCTGTCAAACGAATGGCGGGCTAGACCCCAATATCTCACCTGGACGGTGCATCAGTTACTATGACAATGACAAACCGTAGGGGATCCATTGGCCTATGCAGGGACGCTTCATTGTCTGAGACGCAACAAACCCTGAGCGCGGAGGAATTGCAGCGCGCTTTCTCCTTATTCAACGAGGCCTCGGGGCGATTAGCAGAGGCCTATCAGGAACTGGAGCAACAGGTCGAGCGCCTGAGCGTCGAACTGGAGGTGGCCAACGGCGCCTTGCGGCAAGAGTACCGGGAGAAATCGGCGCTATCCCTGCGCCTGTCCTCATTGCTGGATGCGCTTCCCGGCGGCGTGGTGGTGTTGGACGAGTTCGGCGTGGTGATCGAACTCAATCCAACGGCGCGAGGCCTGCTCGGGGAGTCCGTGATGGGTGTTCCCTGGCGCGATGTGGAGACCCATCATCTTAAATCCACTCCCACGGCGGGCGAGTGGTGCATCGGTACGCCGAAGGGCGAGCGCCGCATGAACATCATGGCGGGCTCATGTGGCAACGAAAGCGGCCAAGGAAGCGGGCGCATATTGCTGCTCACGGATATCACGGAAACCCACGAGATGCAGGAACAATTGGAGCGCCACAAGCGGCTCGCGTCCATGGGGGAGATGGCTGCGGGCTTGGCGCACCAACTGCGCACGCCCCTGGCGAGCGCCATTCTCTACGCCGGCAATCTTGCGCGAGAGCAGCTCGGTCAGGCGGACCGCCAGCGATTCGCGGAGAAGGCGCTGGAGCGTCTGCGGGCTCTAGAGCGCATGATTCAAGACATGCTGCTCTTTCTTCGCGGCGCGCCTGTCACGCAAGAGAGCCTTTCGGTGTCCGCGTTGCTGCGAGAGGCTGCGCTGTCTGTCGAGCCGCAGTTCGCCGCGCACGGCATCGCCTTGCGAGTGGACGCGGGAGAGGGTCTGCCGCCTATCCGCGGAAATGCCAAAGCACTCACGGGTGTTATCGTGAATTTGTTGGAGAACGCTATGCAGGCTTGCGGGGCGGGCGCATGCGTTGAGGCGCGTGCGATGCTTGAGGAAGACCGCGTGTTGATCGAGGTCGGCGATAACGGGCAGGGCATGGACGCCACGGTGCTGGAACGGTTATTTGAACCCTTTTTCACTACGCGGGCGGAGGGAACCGGTCTTGGACTTGCGATCGTGCAATCGGTGATGCAGGCGCACGGGGGGCAAATCGGTGTGGAATCCGCGAAGGGAAAGGGGACGCGCTTCCGGCTGATGTTTCCGCGGCTGGATTTAGGGGGCGGCTCATGAAACCATTGCCGGTATTGGTGGTGGAGGATGACAGCGCGCTGCGCGAAGCCCTGCGAGATACCCTAGAGCTCTCCGGTTACTACGTGCTAGAGGCGAAACACGGCAACGAGGGCCTGGAGGTTTTGTCGGAGCATCGTGTCGGCATCGTCGTGACCGATGTTCAGATGCGGCCCATGGATGGGCACGCGTTGCTGAGCGCCATCAAGCGCGAGTATCCCGCAACGCCCGTGCTGCTGATGACCGCCTTTGGCATGATCGACAAGGCCGTGGAAGCCATGCGTGCCGGTGCTTGCAACTACCTCACCAAACCCTTCGAGCCGCAAGAACTGGTGGCCGAAGTTGCCCGCTGGATGCTTTCCGGCGGGGCCGGCGAGGATGCCGAGTTCATCACCCACGATCCGGCCACCGTTGCGCTGCTGGAGCTTGCCAAACGCGTGGCCGCGGCCGAAGCCACGGTCCTGATCACCGGTGAAAGCGGCACTGGAAAGGAAGTGTTGGCGCGCTACATTCATCGCCAGTCTCCCAGGGCGGCGAAGCCCTTTGTCGCCATAAACTGCGCGGCGATTCCGGAGAATCTTCTAGAAGCAACGCTCTTCGGTCACGAGAAAGGCGCCTTCACGGGGGCGAGCCAGTCTCATCTTGGTAAGTTCGAGCAGGCCCAAGGGGGGACGTTGTTATTGGACGAAATCGGCGAAATGCCGCTTGCCCTGCAATCCAAGCTGCTACGCGTGCTCCAGGAGCGCGAGGTGGAGCGGGTTGGGGGTAAGCAGGTGATCGCCTTGGACGTGCGCGTGCTCGCCACCTCGAACCGGTCCATGGAAAAGGAAGTGGCGGAAGGACGTTTTCGCGAGGACTTATTTTATCGCTTGAACGTGTTTCCCCTGCATCTGAAACCGCTTCGGGAGCGACCCGCGGATATCGTCCCGCTCGCTCGGCGATTGCTCGCCAAGCACGGCGCTGGGAAGTCCCGGGCGCTTAGCGATGAGGCCGGTGTGACTTTGACCGGCTATGCTTGGCGCGGTAACATTCGCGAGCTCGAAAACGTCATCCAGCGCGCTGTGATTCTGGCGCCGGGTGGGATGATCGAACCGAGCCACCTATACCTGCCGCTGGCGCTCGTGCCTGAAGAACGCACGCCGAAGGGTAGAGAAGCCGTTCCCGCCCATGAGGCGCTAACGGATCTCAAGTCCTTAGAACGCCACCACATTATGCAGACGTTAGCGGAAATGAAGGGGGTGCGTAGGGCTGCGGCGGAGCGCTTGGGCATGAGTGAGCGCACATTGCGGCACAAGTTGCAGCGTTACCGGGAAGAAATGGGCGAAGACGCAGGTGGAGAGGCAGACGCTGCAAGTGCGGACCTTCCCGGCGATCCGTCCACGGAAAATTCAGGCTGATGGGTGGCACATCATTTGCAATCCACTGACATTTTGAAGTATAAGGTATCGGCTAAGCAAGGCTTGCAACGGACTCCATGAATACATCCGGAATCGATCAACTTCTGCAGGAACTCAATGTCGCGGCGGCGAAAGCTTCGGGCAAGGAGACCACGCCGGGTGCCGGTGCACCTGAATTTGGAGAGATGTTGAAAACCGCTTTGGACCAGGTCAATGGCGCGCAGGCCGAAGCCGCCCGCCTGCAAAGCGATTTCGACCAAGGCGTGCCGAACACCAATCTTCATGAGGTTATGGTCTCTTTACAGAAGGCGAGTCTGTCCTTCCAGACCATGGTTCAGGTGCGCAACCGGCTCGTCTCGGCCTATCAGGAAATCATGAATATGAGTGTGTGAGCGCCTAGAACTCAATGGCTCAGGCTCCTGCTCAAACACTTACAGCCCTCCGCGAGGGCTTCGGACAGCTCTCTAATTCCCAAAAACTTGCCGTTGCCGGCGGTATCGCCCTAGCGCTTGCCATCGTGATCGTGGCATGGCTGTGGGCTCGTACGCCGGAGTACCGGCTGCTCTACTCCAATCTTTCCGAGCGCGACGGCGGTGATATCATCGCGGCGCTATCCCAAATGCAAATGCCCTATCGAATCGCCGGCGGCGGGAGCGCGATTTTGGTGCCGGGCTCCGAAGTCTACGAAGCGCGGCTCAAGCTCGCCACCCAAGGACTGCCCAAGGGAGGCGCTGTCGGATTTGAATTGATGGACTCCCAGAAATTTGGGGTGAGCCAGTTCATGGAGCAACTCAACTACCAACGCGCACTAGCCGGAGAGCTTTCTCGAACGATCCAGTCCATGGCGCCGGTGCAGTCCGCACGGGTCCATGTCGCCGTGCCGCGGCCGAGCGTTTTTGTGCGCGAACAGCAAAAACCCAGCGCGTCGGTGCTGGTCAATATTCATCCCGGACGTACTTTGGACGCCGCTCAAGTGGGCGCCATCGCGCACTTGGTCGCCAGTAGCGTCCCGGAATTGCCCGCTCGCAATGTAACGGTGGTGGATCAGAGCGGAAAGCTGCTCAGCGCGAAGTCGGACGGCCCGGCCTCGGGGCTGGATTCCTCTCAGTTGGAATATGTGCACGCGGTGGAGCAGAGTTACACCCGGCGCATACAGGACATCTTGGAGCCCATCGTTGGACCGGGCAATGTACGCGCTCAGGTCACCGCTAGTTTGGATTTCTCTCAATCCGAGCAGACTTCCGAGAGTTACAAACCCAACGCCACGCCCCAGGATTCTTCCATTCGTAGCCAGCAGACGGTGGAAACGATCTCTACTCAACCTAGTACTCCTGCGGGGGTGCCCGGCGCGCTGTCAAATCAACCGCCAGGTGCGGCCAGTGCACCGCTGATCGCCCCCGGACCACAGCCGGTCGCCCAGACCAATGCGCCACCACCGGCCAATACACACAAGGAGAATACGGTTAACTTCGAGATAGACAAGACCATTCGCCACACCAAGGGCGAAGTGGGTGCCATCAAGAAGCTGTCGGTTGCCGTAGTGGTCAACTATCGTATGCTGAAGGACCAGAAGAAACCCACCTCTAAAGCTCTAACCGAGCAGGAACTTGGACAGATCAACAACCTAGTCCGCGAAGCGATGGGATACAACAAAGAGCGAGGCGACACCGTCAATGTGGTCAATGCGCCCTTCTCCGGCGAAAATCTCGTGGAGGATACTTCTCCTTGGCAGAGTTGGCTTGACCGATGGTTGATGCCTGATGGAGTCATGCAACTAACGAAGTATCTGGGCTTGACCTTGATCCTTGCATACGCATGGTTTGGTCTGCTGCGGCCCGCCCTTCGCGACCTCACGCGCTCAGACTCGCGCAGGCAAGGCCAAGTGGAGCCCGCAATGGCCGAACAGGGTATGGGAGATGGTACGCGAGCCGCTAGCGCGCAGGCAGGGGCCGTGCTGGACAGATCCGCGGAAGATCCTTTTGCCGCCGAACTGATTGCGGTGAAGGAATTGGCCAAAATCGAACCCAAGGTGGTAGCGGGTATTCTTAAGGACTGGTTGGCAAGGTGACGGGCCGGGAAGATGGCGAAATTGACGGGATTCAGCGCAGCGCCATACTTCTGGTGGCCATCGGTGACGATGAGGCTGCCCAAGTCCTTAAGCACCTGGGGCCCAAGGAGGTGCAAAAGATCGGTACAGCCA
>JBKKAO010000103.1:0-5335 GCA_046714645.1 Burkholderiales bacterium
TCGATCTTGTTCTGAACCTGGCGCGCGACATCTTCTGAAAGGAGAATCTCGCCCGGCTGCGCCAAAGGCTGAATACGGGCGGCGATGTTGACGCCATCACCCACGACACGCTCGCCCTCTACCACCACGTCGCCCAGGTGCAGACCAATGCGGACATCAATGCGGCGCTCTTTGGCAGCTGCGGCGTTCCTTTCAACCAGCGCCTTCTGGATCGCGATGGCGCACTTGACAGCATCGACCGCGCTCGCGAATTCGACGAAAAAACCATCTCCCACGGCGTCCATCTCACGGCCGCTATGTTGTACAAAAAAACCCCGCAGCAAGCGGCGGTGCTCGTCCAAAAGTTCGATGGCGAGCATCTCGTTGCGCTGGGCCAGCACGCTATAGCCCACCATGTCGCTAAACATGATGGAGGCGAGGCGGCGTTGTACTGCGCTCATGGTCTCAAGCGATGGGTGATCATCAGCGAACCAAGAGGTATACGGTTACCGCGCAGGCGGCCCAGAGAAAGGCAGCGCGCACCAGCAGTCCGGCTCCGTGTTCGCTGCGGGCTGAGTCACCGGCCACCTGTTTCTTGCCGGTGATCATCGGTGTGATCAGATCGTCCCGCTTGACGAACCGATAGAACAGCACCGCGGCCAGATGCACGATGATCAGCGCCAGTAGCACGTTGAAGTTGATCTCATGGATCTTGGAGATGAAATCGCTGGTGTCCTTGGAGATCCATTTCATCAGTGGCCCCTCCATCATGATGTCGTCGTTGGAGAACACACCGGTACCCGCCTGCACCAACAAACACACCAGCATCGCGAGAACCGACCATGCGCCGAGCGGGTTGTGGCCGATGGACTGGGCCGGCTTCCCTTTTCTCAAGGACTGAAAGTAACGCCGGGTCGTGCCTATCCCTCGAACAAAATTGGCGAACCGCGCATGATGGCTGCCGAAGAAACCCCACAGGATTCGAAACAGCACGAGGGTCAGGATGGTGAGTCCGCTCAGCTCGTGGATTTCCATCGCGTTACCGCCGATTTGGGCGCAGGTCCAAGAGGTGATGACCAACGCGACGAGCAGCCAATGAAACACGCGTATGGGCAGATCCCACACCGGAACGCCGCGGCAAGGCGGGCCGTCCTTCACCCTCACCGGAGCACTGAGTCGATTAGATCTCGGTGACGATCACCGGTTTCTCGGTCGCGGCATAGAAGACCGTATCTTCCAGGGCGATCAAGTCGTGCTCCTCACCTTTGTCGGTGAACAAATAGTCGCCTGCGCTCAAGGTGTGGCCGCCGATCACGACCTTGCCGGATATCACGTAGACATCTTCGGGCGCCTGATGCCGGTGGCGCTTGGCATGGGCGCCTTTTTTCAGACGGACCAACTGGATACGGCCTTCTTCCGGACTCATGCGCAGCACGGCGCGCTCGCTACCTTCGTAACCCGCGGGAATCCATTCCAGACTTGCTGCGCTTTTCGTAAACATTCTCTCATCCCAAAGATAATCTTACAAAGATAAGCTTAGATTGCTCGTTCAACCACCGTTGGACGAGCCGCAATCGCTCCCGGCCGGAATTGTACTCGCGAGTCTAATCTAGCAATCGGGTTGTGGGTGGCCGGTAGATCTTGGATATTGCCCACCCTTGCCCTTCGGCCGGATTATTCAATGCCGGAAAGCAACCGATCACGCCGTGCAAGCACTGCGCCCCTCTTGCGGAGTCTTAGCATTGTGCGAAGCAGCATGCCAGCAGAAAGGATTTTTTTCTCGATCAATTCCCTTACTATTGACACCGCTATGCCATCAGCCTACGCTCAGCGGGCCTGAGTATTTAATGCGCCACCAGCGCGAGCACAGGTCCATCGCAGCAACGTGGTTCGGGTCGTATCTGCATCACAACGCTACATCACAACTATCAATCAGGAGGAGACGTTCAATCATGGAGTACAACATCCTTCAGCACTTCAAGGGCCTTGAGCATATGCCCATGGATCCCTTCAACGGAGATGAAATCGGCACTTCCATGTTCCTCGCCGGGAACATGGGACCCAAGATCTCCGGCAAGATGGACGATTACGCGAAGAAAGCGGGCATGTCTCGCCGCAACTTCCTGAAGTCCTCCCTCGGCTTCACGGCGGCCATGGCGGCGGCCAACGAAGTCACCGGCATGAAGTTCTTTGAAGTGGGCAAGGCCGAAGCGGCCGACGCCGGCGCCAAGAACGAAGCCATCCAACTCGCTCGCGCCAGCAGCGATTTCATCGTCGACGTGCATACCCACGTTTGCACCCGTCCGGGTCACTATGTGGAAGGCGTCAACGCCACCACGCGTGGCATGTGGTTCGTGCAATTGCTGGACGATCTCGGCAAAGCCTTTGGCATGGCCAACGGCACCCGCGACATGAACGTCGAGAACTACGGCAAGTTGATCCTGATGGGGAGCGACACCACCTTTGGTATCTTCAACCCCTTCGGCTTCCGAGAGGATTACGGCAACCAGGACATGATCCCCATCGACTACCAGGTTAAGGTACGCGATGCGTGGCCCAACTCCACCATGATGCTGGCGGGCGGTTTGACCCCCAACCATGGCCTGAGCGTCACCTTGGACCGTCTGCGCATGTACGCCGAGCAGTACAAAGTGTCGGGCCTCAAGCTCTACACCTTCGACTCCACCAAGAAGAAGGGCTGGTGGTTCGACGACGAGAAGTTGGCCTACCCCATGTGGGAAGAGTGCCGCAAGCTGGGCATCAAGAACGTCGGCTGCCACAAGGGTATTCCCTTCGGCCAGTTCTACGCTCGCTACGCCCATGCCGAAGACTTCGACGCCACGGCGGACGATTTCCTCGACCTAAACTTCATCGCCTACCACTCCGCGTGGCCCTATCACGCCGAATTGGGCGCCATGAAGGGCTTCAAGCCGCAGCGTAAGAACCTGTACTGCGAATTGGGCTCCACCTTCGCCGCGACGGTCTCCAGCCGTCCGTTGGAGTGCGCCCACATCATCGGTAGCCTCTTGCGCGATCTGGGTCCGGACTATGTGATGTGGGGTACCGACTCGCTGCTCTGGGGCAACCCACAGTGGCAGATCGACGCCTTCCGCAAGTTCCAGATTCCGGATCAGTTGGTCGAAGGTCATGGCTATCCCAAGATCACGCCCGAAATTCGCCGCAAAGTCTTCGGCGAAAACGCGGCGCGCATCTGGAATATCGACAAGAACAAGGCCATGCAAGCCAAGGCCGAAATCATGAAGACTGCATTCGCCTAACAGCCAACTCTGCCAGAGGCTGCTAGATTCTGTTAGGATTTGGGGGGCCGGTCCCGCAAGGGGCCGGCCCTTTTACGTTGTGGAGGAGAACCAAGTGCCGTTTTACGAATACGCCTGCGATCCATGCCTCACTATCTTCAAAGCCCGGCATGGCATTAACGATCCGCGTCCCGACAAATGCCCGCAGTGCAAAGGTGACTTGCGCAAGGTCATGAGCGCGCCGCATCTGAATACCAAGAATTACAGCAGCCCCACCGAGGCCAAGTACGCCAAGCTCTCCGAGAGCGACGAGATCAGGAAAGAAGCCGCCCTGCAGCAGGTCTATCAGAGCATTTGGATTCCCGAAGAGGTCAAGCACAGCCCTTGGGATGAACATTGAGCCAATCCCATAGGGCCCGTCGAAGAGGATAGAGATGAAGTTGATCACATCCCTGACGCGATACGCCTATGCCGCCGCCATCGTGTCGGCATCGGTCGCCATCGGCGATTCAACGAGCCTGGATCCCGCTGCCTTATCCGCCGGCAGCTTCACCACCACCGAAGCGGGTCCTAACGCCTTCGACCTGCCGGTGGCCATGCTGGACAAGGAGCAGATGGCGGCTTTCGCCATGGGTAAGGAGCAGTTCCACGAACAATGGGTGGTGGCACCGGAGAATGGCGTCTGGGGCCTGGGCCCCACTTTTAACGAAGATCGCTGCTCCCATTGCCATGAGAATAATGGCCGTGCCCGGGCCACGGAGAACGGTAAGGCCGCTGAGCGCGGCGTGCTGGTTCGCCTGAGTATTCCGGGAGCGGATAAAAACGGCGGACCGCTCCCTCACCCCGTCTACGGCGATCAGCTACAGAATCGCGGTGTTCCCGGTCGCGTGCCGCCAGAAGGGCAAGCACTGATCACCTACGAAGCCAAGGACGTCAGTTTGGAGGATGGCGAAAAAGTCAGCCTGCGCCTGCCCAAGCTGCGGTTCACCGGACTCCAGTTCGGTGAGTTAGGGGATGACACGCAGTTCTCAGTGCGCACCGCTCAAGCAATGGTGGGGATAGGACTGCTCGAAGCCGTTCCGGAGAAAACCATCCTCGCGCTGGCCAAGGTGCAAGAGCCCTATGGCATGGCGGGCAAGCCGAACTACGTATGGGATGTGGAGAACGAACTAACGGTGCTAGGCCGCTTCGGTTGGAAAGCCAATCAACCCAACATCCGCCAGCAAACCGCCGCCGCTTTTTTCGGCGACGTCGGTGCCACCACCTATCTGTTCCCGGAAGAGAACTGCCCGCCAACTCAGAAAGCTTGCCTCGAACTGCCTTCCGCTTCCAAATGCGGTGGACAAGGTGGCTGTACGGGTAATCAGTTTCGCCCGGAAGTCGTCCCCAGCCGGCTGTCCAACATTACGCTCTATCTGCAGACACTGGCCGTGCCGGCTCGCCGCAACGTGAACGACCCCGCGGTGAAACAAGGCGAAGCCCTATTCGCGCAAGCGCAATGCAGCGTGTGTCACGTGCCGGAATTGGAGACCGATGCCAAGCCTGCGATCCGCGCGGCCGCCAATCAGATTATTCACCCCTACACGGATCTGCTGCTGCACGACATGGGCGAAGAACTCGCCGATGGCCGCCCCGACTTCAAAGCCAGCGGCCGCGAGTGGCGCACCGCGCCGCTGTGGGGACTGGGCTTGTTGCGCACGGTGAACGGACACAGCGACTTGTTGCACGACGGACGCGCGCGCAACGTGACCGAGGCGATTCTTTGGCACGGCGGCCAAGCGGAGAAATCGCGCGAGGCCTTCAAGAAAATGCCGAAGGCGGAGCGGGAGGCCTTGGTGAAGTTTGTCGAGTCTCTTTAGCGCACTTCTTCGCCCCCGAACATAATCCCCTTGCTCCCTCCCTAGCCCTCCCTTGCATGCGCAGCATGCACCTCCCCCATTCCCCCAAGCTCACTCGCGCTACTTCGACTACCCGTTCTATGAATTCCGCACCCCTCCGGAAATGGAGGGCAAAGAAAAGCACCACCCCGTCGCCATCGTCGGCGGCGGACCCATAGGTTTGGTCCTCGCCCTGGAACTGGGCAGGCGAGGCGTCCCAAC
>JBKKAO010000104.1:0-6709 GCA_046714645.1 Burkholderiales bacterium
GTTTCACCCTCATCGAGCTGGTGGTTACAGTGGCGATCATCGCGGTGCTGGCGAGCGGTCTGTTTCCCTTGGTGGAGATCAGCGCCAAACGCTCGAAGGAACAGGATCTTCGCTCCGCGCTCCGCGAGATCCGTACCGCCATCGACGCCTACAAACAGGCCGTGGACGAAGGCCGCGTGGCCAAGGATGCCACCAAGTCTGGTTATCCGCCATCGCTTCAAGACTTGGTGAATGGCGTGACCGACCAGCGGTCTCCCACCGGCCAGCAGATTTATTTCTTGCGGCGCTTGCCTCGTGACCCCTTCTCAACCGACACCAGAGCCGCTGCTGGCGAGACTTGGGGCCAACGCAGCTACGCCAGCCCGCCAGATGCGCCCGCCCCCGGCGTGGATGTTTTCGACATCTATTCGCAGTCCAGCCTCAAGGGACTGAACGGTGTGCCCTACAAGGAATGGTGAGCGTGAATATCCGGCGCGGATTTACGTTAATCGAGCTGATGGTTGTGATGGTCATCATCGCCTTACTGATCTCCATCGCAGCGCCGCGTTATTTCGCGCACATCGACCGTTCCAAGGAGGCCGTGCTGAAGCAGGATCTGCAAGTCATGCGCGATGCTATCGACAAGTATCACGGCGACAAGGGCCAGTATCCGGCATCGCTAGAGGACCTGGTCAGCGCGCGCTATATGCGCGGCATCCCCGTGGATCCCATCACCGAAAAGACCGATACCTGGGTCATCGTGCCCCCCACAGATCGTGAAGTGAAGGGCGATGTCTACGACGTCAAGAGCGGCGCCGCAGGTGAAGGAGAAGATGGTACGCAGTACTCCAATTGGTGAGCGATCGATGGTTCGTTCACCTTTGCCTCGGTGTCTGCGTGGGTATACCTACATCGGCTTGCTCTTCTTGGTTTTCATGGTAGGTATGGGCTTGTCCGTGGCCAGCCATTGGTGGCACATGGAAGCGAAGCGGGCGCGCGAACAAGAACTCCTGTTCGTGGGCGAGGAATTTCGCAAAGCCATCGCTAGCTACCACGCAACGGCCGTTGGAACACCGCAGTATCCCAAGTCGCTGGAAGATCTCGTCGAGGACAACCGGCTGCCCACGCCCATTCGCCACCTACGCCGCGTCTATATCGATCCGGTTACCGGGGAAGCCGGCTGGGAGTTGATCAAGGAGCAGGACCGGATTATCGGCGTGAATAGCCGTTCCAAGGAAGTGCCCATCAAAGTGGCGGGGTTTCCTGAGCGGTACGAAGAATTTTCCGCCGCGACGACTTACACTCAGTGGCGCTTTGTGCATCGGGTGACTGCGAAATCCTCGCCCGGCGATCCATCCACTCCAACCCCCGGCAACCAGCCCTTGACTCAACCTCCTCGCGCGCAAGGAAACCGCCCCTCGTCCCGCTTACGGGGAGAGCACCGGGGGCGAGACGAGGAATTCGGGCAGCAAGCTGCCTGCTCGTCGAGCGGCGTTCCGATGCAGCGGAACGCGCGCGCTGCAAGTGAGGGGGGCATGAATCAGCGCTTCATCCGCGCCATTGTGCTGGCCGTTACGCTGGCGGCAAGTTTTCACGCTTACTCGCAATCCAGCATCACCCCCACCGAGGAGCTTGCCGAAGACCGCGTCGGCCGAACCTATTGGGCGCGCCCCGGACTGAACGACACCAGCGTGGATTTTTTCCAAGACCCGGCACTACGCGACCGCGTACCGGTCTACAAGAAGACGCGCTTTAGCATCAGCGCCATCGAGGTCCTTGGCGAGTCTCCCAACGCGCAAGTGATCTACCGGGTGAGATTCGACGGCAAGAGGGAGGCATTTATAGGGCTGTCTGCCTTCGATCATTCGCTCTACCGGGAGCTTGCCCCCAATCAAGTCATGACCGCTCCTGCGAACTCACCCATCGGCGTGGCCCCTCATCTATGGATTTTTGAGCGCAGCAGTATCTTCGCCACCGATCCGGACGTTATCTGGGAACGCATCAAGAACGAGGGGCCGCGCACCTTTCGTCCCATTAAAGCAAAACCCCGCGAGCGTAAGGCAGACATACCGCGCCGTCCCAAATAGCCTATCGATTGGGAAGCGAGCGGGTTCTGCCTTGAGTTCTTTTATCGAAGACGCCTACCGCACCGCTCGCTACTGGGTGAGGCTTCGCGCAGATAGCGTTCGGGTTCACGTGGATCGAAGAAACCCAAGGCTTGACAGGTTGTTGCGGCAGTGTCGCGCGCAACGCTGGGGCATGGTGACGGCGTGGAACCCGCGATCCCGGTTACTGCCGCGCTGGAGAAATCAAGGGCGTAACGCCGTGCTTCTACGTGAACTCAAACGCAACGGTTTTCACGTACTACCGACCCGTAGCGATGGGCCGGATTGGTCCGCCGAGCCGGGTTTTCTTGTGTTGGACATCGGAACTGATGTGATACGCCGCCTTGGCCGAGAGTTCCGGCAAAACGCAGTGCTGGCGGGCAGACGGAGCGGGAGGGCGAAGTTGCTTTGGTGCAGTGGTCCGCGTTACGGTGGAAGAGAGTGACGCTAGGGTTCGGGAACTCGGACAAGATTCTCGTCCTCTTGAAAGTACAGCTTGCCGTCTTCGCCGCGCACGAAGGCCGATGTGGCCTCTGGTTCGCCGCTGCGGCGGAAATGCTGCTCGGTGACGGGAAGAAGGGCTTGGCGCGAGCCGGCGGCGGATTCCGTGTAAAGCATTCCGTTTGAGTAGGTAACGCGAACGATTTGCTGGGCGCGTTCCTCGGCGCTGGTCCACGCGAACCGCCAGGCGGCGGGCTCGTAGCGGCCCGCGTATTTGCGTAGAACCTCTTCCGGGAGCTTTATCTCAGCCGGTGTAACGGCGGCCGTTGCGTCCTCGGTGATCCATGCCTCGATGACGCGGCGAATTGCCCGCAACGCGGGCCAATGGAAACGATTGATGGCGATGAAGTAGGCGGTGCGCAGAGAACGGTTGTAACCAAAGTGCGCCAGATAGCCGTCGGCATCGCCCCCATGGCCAAAAAAAACGAACCCGCGGTGGATGTATTGATGTACGCCCAGCCCGTATCCGAAGCGCAGTCCCGAGCGCGCGGCGAGCGTGGTGAGCGGGGTCTCCATCCGCCGCATGGACTCCCGCGAGAGCAGTTCTATCTCGCCGTGGCGTCCGCCCTTGAGCAGCATTTGAAGAAATGGAACCATATCGCGGGCGGTGGTATGGATGCCGCCAAAGGGGCGCATGATCATGTGCCAATAGCGAAGCGGTGTTTTACCGTCTGGCTCATAGCCCGTGGCCAGCCTCGCCCGCGATGCATCGTCTTGAAAAAATCCGCTGCTCCTCATCCCCAATGGATCGAATAGCCGGGCTTGGATCACGTCCTCATAGCGCTGGTTGAGGACTTGCTCGATGACGTAACCCGCCAGCCCGTAGGCCGAGTTGGAATAGGAAGCGTGCAGCCCCGGTTGCCAGCGAACCGTGCGGGAATCCGGCCGCAAGGCGAGTCCTTCCTCCAAGGTCAGTGGCTTCGCATCGCTGTTCTCGAACTCCTCCTTGGTTAGGTCTTGAAGGCCAGCCGTGTGTTCGAGCAATTGCTCGATGCGGATCGGATGAGTGTCTTCCCAAGGGTTGGTGTAGGAAGCGCGTGGGGCATGCTGCCGAACTCTATCGCTTAGTTTGAGTTTGCCTTCCTGCTGAAGTTGTAATAGCGCCGAGGCGGTGAAGATCTTGGTGACCGACCCAATGCGGAAGATCGTGTCCTGCGTCACCGGCGCGGGTTTGTCCCAATCCAGAATGCCCAGGCCGCCCATGCGTAGCACGGCATCAGGAGTCACCACCGCAAAGCTAACGCCGGCGACGCCTTGCGAGACCCGCGCGGCTTCCAAGGCCGCCAACAGTTCATCGGTACTGCCACGAGACCATGCATTGGCGCAGGATGTGACAAGTAGCGCCCACAGCAAGGAACGCCACTGCGCTCGTGTAGGCACCTACGTTTACCGGTACACCAAGACCGGGATCTTGGTATGAGTGAGCACCTTCATGGTTTCGCTTCCCAATAAGAGCGCCGACAATCCCCGGCGGCCGTGGGAGGCCATGAAGATTAGATCGCAGCGTTTGGTTTGAGCGGCTTCGATGATGGCCTCCCAGGCGTGATCGTTCACCAGGGTGAGGACTTCGCAGGCGACACCCGCCGAGTCGCACCGCCCGGCGATCTCGGCGACCAGATTATCGCCGCGTAGTTGGGCATCCTTCTCGAATTGGTCATGTAAGGGCTCGGCCGGGCCGAACTCGGTGAAGGCGACATAGAAGCTCGCGGGAATGGCGTGGAAAGCCACGATGGTGGCGTTTATGGATTTCGCGAATCCAATGCCTTGATCAACCGCGGCATCGCAGAGATCAGAACCGTTGGTGGGAAGGAGAATTCTCGAGGACATGGCGCCTCCTATGCAAGTGCGGGTCTACGAAACTATGAAATAGCGATGACGCGAGTGTAGGTGGTTTCCACCGCTTTGACCTCCGGTTGTCCCGGTGCGATGTTCCAACAGTTGATGATTAGGTTGTTGGGATCCACTAATTCCAGTTGGGTTCGCCATCCCCAAGGAGCCCCGCCAAGGGGGCTGTCATAGTGCCCCAGCACGGAGAATCCGCGCACCATCTCTTCGCCCTGGCACAGCATCATGCCGGTTCCCATGTGGAAGGTATCCGTCCACAACATCTCGAAGCTCTTGCGGCTAAGGTGATACCCACACAGCGCCATACCCGTGGTGCGATTGCCCTGAAAGGTGGTTTGGTATTCGTGCAGCACGAACCAGCCACTGTGAATAAGCTGAAACATGCCGCGCTGGGTGGCCTCATCCGCGATCTCACCGGGTGAGAGCCAAGTGAGCGTGCTGCCTTCCCAATCGCCCGCGAGGAGCGCGAGTAGATGGTGCGGCCCGCCGGGGGAGAGGCTTGCTTTGAGTGCATCCTTGTCCAGACTTCGCTCCGGTCTTTAATTCGATGGAAAGATACTAACTCGAATCGGCGAGCCCTTGCTTACTTGCTTATCTTCGTAGCGCGAGCGCCCAGCGGGTGTAGATGGCTGCCGCGGTACGTTTGCTGGCTTGCAGCAAGGGGGGTACGAGCGCGCGAATTTCAGCAGGGTCTTGCACCCCTGGGGACTGCGCGCTACCAATCTCGGTGCAACCTTCCTTATCCAACCACGCCTCGATTTTGAGCTCATCGACCTCGCAGTGGAATTGCGTGCCCAGGAGAATATCGTCCACGCAGAATGCCTGATGCGCGCAATGTTCGCTGGCGGCGAGCAGCGTCGCGCCGGGGGGAATGGAAAAGGTCTCGTAGTGCCACTGGAACATGGGAAAGCGCTCGGCGCCAAACCAATCGCTGGCCGCTCCGATGGAGGATGCCATTACATCGGACCATCCAATCTCGGGCGTGCGCGCGCGGCTAACGGTTCCACCTAAGGCCTTGGAAAGGATTTGTCCGCCGAAGCAGTGGCCGATCACCGGCACGCGATCGCGCCGGGCTTGGAGGATCAGCTTCTCCATGGTGCGAAACTCTTCCCGGTCATCGTTCGCGCTCCTGGGGCTGCCGAGGATGCAAAGCCCGCTGAAGGGTTCGATGCTTTCGGGCAACGGATCCTGAGCATAGAGCCTGTGGATGGCCAGCGGTATGCCGTGCGAGTTCGCGAAGACCTCGAACTCTCCGGGACCATCATTGTGGCTGTTTTGGAGAACTGCGATGGGCTTCATAGGTTGCTCCGCGGAACTTTGAAAGGTATCAGAACTGCTTTCGCGAAAGCTGCGAAAGCATATTGGCGAGATCCAAGCGTAGAATTACCGTTACAGACAAAATACTAGTGAGCAGGATCAGGGAGAGGTTTATAACTGTAAGGCATTCTTGGGGAAGGTGCGCTTGCGATTTTTTTGGCGACAGAAGGGCAACCAAATGCCGGAAAGCAACCTTGATCTCGGTTTGGAGATTCTCCTCGTGGACGACGAACCGTTCACTCGCGGTCTTCTCCATCGACTCTTGACTAAATTAGGCTACGCCGACATCGAGCAAGCCGAGGACGCGGAATCCGCGCTGCAACTGCTTAAAGCGCATGCGTTCGATCTGATCATCACGGATATTCAACTGCCCGGGATGAATGGACTGGAGTTCGTGAGAAACATACGAGCCGGCCTCACTTCCGCCCTCCGCGACACTCGGGTCATCATCGTCACCTCCTTTTCAAATCACGAAGTTCTGGGGGGGGCAATGGCTTTGGATGTCAATGGCTTTTTGGTTAAGCCGATGAAACCGGCCATGGTTCAAGAAAAAATTTCCCTGGCCATGAAGGAAGAACTACCACTGCAAGCCGCGAAAAGTTACGGCGCGGTAAAGACGGGGCTCAAGACCATCGGTTCGGCCGAAGCGCCGCCCGCTCCGGAACCGAGAGTATTACCGGAGAGGATGGCTCCGCGAGAGGTTTCCGCGCCGGTGGCTACCAGGCCTCAACCCGGTGCACCGCGAAGCGGCAGGCGCGTGAATTCCATGGAATTGACGCCCGGCATGCGTCTCGCCGAAGACGTTGTCAGCGATGAGGGCATATTGGTACTCAAGAAGGGTTTCGTGTTGGCTCCAATCAACATCAACCGGCTCTTCGAGATGCGCCATGTGCTGGACGGCGAAGGAGCATTCTGGATCGACGAGGAGCCGGTCTGAGCCCCGCCTGATCCGCTGCCTTGCC
>JBKKAO010000105.1:0-5274 GCA_046714645.1 Burkholderiales bacterium
GCCGGCGGAGCCGGAACCAAACAGGGTGACGGTTGTGCCGGAAATAGATTCATGTTACGAACAAGGGGAGAACCCCCTTGTTATCCCCCAGAAAGGAACAAGGGGTGGCCCCCTTGTTGATCCCCCACAGAGAGTGTCGTTCGTTCAAAATCTTCTCCAATTCCGTCAACAGTTGAGTGATAAGAGACTAATGGGCAACTTTAATCCACCGAAAATCGTCGAGCGCAGTGAGGGGCGCATCCTGATTTTCGACTCCGCAACCTACGTCGAGGACTATGTCGCCGGGCACCCGTGCAGAGACGACGTGGTCGTGGCGGCCTCCTACGCTGGCGTGTTGTGCGCGAAGATGATCGTGAGCGCGAGGCCTCGTGCCGTGATTGGGTTGGACTGCAAGATCGGCAAGGACGGCGCCGGTATCGCAGGCCTATGGTATTACGAAGCGCTGGGCATTCCCGCGGCGGCGGCCGATGTGATGACCGCTGAAATGGGCAATGGCCAAGACTTATACGAATGCGGCGTCATCAGCCGGGTTAACGATAGTGCGCAGAGACTTGGCCTGAGGACCGGCATGATCGCCAAGGAGGCCGCCATCGCGCTGCTGACCGGCGCGCTGCGCCCGGCGAGTTTCGATCTCGCGCGCCGCTTGGTGGTGCACACCGCGGCAAACGGCCGCAGCGTGGTCTGCACCGACTCCATCGCCTTCGCCTTGCCGGAGGACAAAGACCGCAACGTGCTCTGCACCGCGGGGCACACGGGACGAAGCGTGATCGGGTACTTCCGCGGCTTTCGTCCGTGGGGATTCATCTGTTCGGACGGCGGCATTGGCAAGAATAATTCCGGCACCAGTGCGCTGCAAGCCATCGAGCCGGACGGCATCGCGGGCGCATCGGTGGACGCCCTGAGCGCACGCATGGGCGACGGCCAAAGCACTTACTTTGACGGCATCATCAGCGCCGTGAACAAAATCTCCGCGGCTAAGGGAGTGCGCGTGGGACAACGCGCGACCGAGGCATCGCGCCTGATGCTCACCTAGGCGTATTTCCGTATGAATAAATCAGAACCGTCAACCGAGTTCGACGTCGTCGTCATCGGCTCCGGCGCGGGCGGATTGTCGGCGGCGGTCACCGCGAAGAAGCTCGGTTTAAGCGTGTTAGTGATCGAGAAGGAAGCTTGCTTTGGCGGCACCACGGCACGATCCGGCGGCGTGCTTTGGATACCGGGGAATCCGCACTCGCGCGCCTTAGGTCTTCAAGACAGCCTCGAAGCCGCGCAGATTTATTTGCAGCACGAAGCGAGGACGCGTTTCGACGCCGCGCGCGTTCACGCTTTTCTGGAGAACGGCCCGCGCATGCTCGAATTCTTCGAGCGCGAAACCGAGGTCCAGTTCACCGCATCGCCTGGATTTTCCGACTATCACCCAGGGGCCCCAGGTGCGGTCACCGGCGGGCGCTCGATCGTGGCATCGCCTCTGGACGGCCGGGTGCTTGGAGCGCGTATCCGCGACTTGCGTCCCCCGCTGCGCGAAATTACGTTCGTCGGCATGATGTTCAATTCCGGCCAAGAGGTTGGTCATTTTTTCACCGCCACGCGCTCGTTGAAGTCCGCGCGCTATGTGGCAAGGCGCTTGGCGGAACATGCATTCGAGTTATTGCGTTACGGCCGCCCTATGCGGCTCACCAACGGCAACGCCCTGGCCGCGCGATTGATGCACTCGGCGCACAAGCTCGGTATCCCGATGTGGTTGTCGTCTCCTGCCCGCAAGCTGATCGTTGAGAACGGCGCGGTACGCGCGGTGGAAGCCCAGACTCCTCAAGGTACGCAAATCCTTCGAGCGCGCCGTGGCGTAGTGCTCGCGGCGGGCGGCTTCCCTCAGGATGTGGAACGGCGCAAAGCGTTGTTTCCGCACGCACCGAGCGGGAAAGAACATTTTTCACCCGCACCGCCCGGAAATACCGGCGACGGCTTACGTTTGGCGCGCTCGGCGGGCGCCAGCTTGATCGAGGATCTGCCCAACGCGGCAGCGTGGATTCCAGTCTCACGGGTGACGCATCGTGATGGCGAAACCGGCACCTTTCCACATCTGATCGATCGCTATAAACCCGGCATCATCGCCGTAACGCGGCGCGGTGTGCGCTTCGTCAATGAAGCCGATTCCTATCACGATTTCGGCCAAGCCATGCAGCGCGTGTGTGCCAATGACCCGGAAGTGGCCGCGTTTCTAATCTGCGACCACAGGGCACTGCGGCGCTACGGCATGGGCTTCGTCAAGCCGTTCCCCTTGCCCTTTGGACGGGCGTTGCGCACGGGATATCTGTTGCGGGGGCACACCCTCACCGAGTTAGCCGAGCACGCCGGCATCGACGGAGCAGGGCTACGGCGCACCGTCGATGCCTTCAACATCGGAGCCCGCGCAGGCGAGGATCCGCAATTCGGCAAGGGCAGCACCGCTTACAACCGCTACTTGGGCGATGCCGCGCACAAGCCCAATCCGTGCGTGGCGCCGGTGGAGCGCGGGCCGTTTTACGCAATCAAGGTTTTCATGGGCGATCTGGGCACCTTCGCCGGGATACGCACCGATGAGCACGCCCGCGTGCTCGATAACGCGGGGCGGGTGATCGCCGGTTTGTACGCGGCCGGCAACGACGCCGCCAGCGTGATGGGCGGTAGCTATCCCGGAGGCGGTATCACCTTGGGACCGGCCATGACCTTCGGCTACATCGCCGCGCACCATCTGGCCGAGCACAGCGGCGCTGTGGCTCACCCACCTGCGGCAACTGCGCACATCTTTGGAGCGGGCAGCACCGGGGCGGAGCCAACGAATGTATCCGCGAGTGCCCGATAAAGGCTTTCAGCTTTTATCCTTAGAAAAGCATTTGGCCACAGAGAACACAGGGTACACAGAGGAAAGACTTAGCTCGCTCGGACATCTCACCGCATGGTGAAGGGGAGTATCGGCTAACAAACAGATGGTTTTCTCTGTGATCTCGGTGCCCTCTGTGGCCGAATTGCGGTTTTCTATTGGATCGTCACGCCGGCGTAAACATCGGAATCTTAGTCCCGTCTTCCGCCGCCTTAAATACCACCTTCACGCGCTGCCCGATAGCCAAGGTACTCAGGTCGCAGTCAACCAAATTGGTCATCATGGTCACCCCTTCGTCCAGCCTCACGTAGGCAAGGGTGTAAGGCACGGGCACCCCGCGATGAAGGGTGCTGTAGGAGTAGATCACGCCCGTGCCTCGAGCCGCCACCCACTCGGTGCTCGGCGAAAAACAATGCGGGCAGAGCACCCGCGGGTAGAAGTGATATTCCCCACAGGCGTTGCACTTGCCGGCGAGCAGCGTGCCCAGGGCGGCGGCTTCAAAATAGCGCCGATTCTCGGGATTCATCGGAGGTGCTGGAATCTTGCGCTCAACGGCTGCGGTGCCCATGGTGTGCTCCTATTCGCGTTCCATGATCAAGGTGGCGCTGCCGTGACGCGAGCCGAGTTGCCCGCCGGTGCCCTGCGCCAACGCGAGCCGGCAGTTGGGAACCTGCACCTTGGCGTGGGCTTCGCCGCGTAACTGGCGTACGGCTTCGATCACCTTGGTCATGCCGCCACGATTGGCCGGATGGTTGTTGCATAGGCCACCGCCATCGGTGTTGAAGGGCAGCTTCCCGGTCCCGGAAATCAGATTGCCGTCGGCGACGAAGCGCCCGCCCTCCCCTTTCTTGCAAAAACCAAGATCCTCGATCTGCATCAGCACCGTGATGGTGAAGCTGTCGTAGATGGAGGCGTATTGGATGTCCGCCGGTTTCACTCCGGCTTCGGCGAAGGCCGCCGGTCCAGACGACGCGGCCCCCGAGGTTGTGAGATCGATCTTGCCTCCTTGTTGCCCCTTGGGGGATTCGCCCGCGCCGATGATTTTTACCAGGGGCCGCTTCAGACTCCGCGCGATCTCGGGCCGCGCGACGATGAGCGCGCCGCCACCGTCACTCACCACGCAGCAGTCCAGACGGTGCAAGGGATCGGCGATCAGCGGTGAGGCCAGCACTTCCTCGACCGTGACCAAGTCACGCAGCATCGCATTCGGATTGTGCTGCGCATGATGCGAGGCCGCCACTTTGATCCAAGCGAGCTGTTCGCTGGTGGTCCCGAATTCATACATATGCCGCATGGCCACCATGCCGTAACCATTGGCGGTGGCCATGCCGTAGGGGAACTCGAAAGCCGCCTCCGGAGCGGATGCGCCGTATTGGCGCGGTTGCGTACCGGAGGAACCTTCGGAGCGCGGCCGGCCCGCCAGCGTGATGAGGGCGACATTGCATTTACCGAGCGCGATGGCTTGGGCCGCGTGCGCCACGTGCACCAGATACGACGAACCACCGGTGTCGGTGGAGTCCATGTGCCGCACCTTTAGCCCAATGTAATCGGCCATCGACAGCGGTCCGAGGCCGGGTGCGTCGCCCGCGCAAAAATAACCGTCGATATCCGCTTTCATGAGGCCGGCATCGAGCAAGGCGCCGTGCGCGCATTCGGCATGCAGTTGCGCGACGGACTTATCCGGCGCCTTGCGGGTGGGGTGCTCATAGGCCCCGGCGATATAGGCTTTACCTTTGATGCTCATAGGATAGGTCAGTACAAAAAAAGAATCGCGAACCAACACTTAAGTTCACCCACACGCGGAGGCAGACAACGGCCGCCGTTGTGCATCTGGTAGAACTTATCGCTAGACTTACGCGACAAGTTCGCGAGGATGAATACTAAGATACTCCCTGACTTCGAGCTGCATGCGATCGACCTCACCTAGATAGCCAGACACTGCGGCTCGATAGTTGACAGGATTGGACTCCGTATTGCGTAAGTGAGCCACTTGCGCCTGGAAGGTTGCAATGCGTTCAAGGGTAACTTTGAGTTCTTGATCGTTAGCGATCATGATTAGTCTCCGATAATTTCCACCAGTCCGCGCCGAGTGCCATCACGTTTTATCTCCCAGCTCGCAATCGACCGCTCTTCATTTGGCAATGCGGCCACCTCACTGAGCCAGAACACGCTTGCGCCAAAATGGGCCTGAGCTGCCGCATGGTCAAAAATTATCCGACATTCCCCTGTAACGGTGGTCAGATCAAAGAAATTGTGCATGACCAGGAATACATCGATATCGTTGGGCTCGGGTTTGTTTGAGACAAACGACCCAAATACCACAAAACGCTTTATTGCCCCACACGCCATGGCCAAATCGTAGACCCTCTTTAGCTTAGTCTGGTGCCAACAATTCTGCGCTGTGGCGTAGCCTG
>JBKKAO010000106.1:0-2642 GCA_046714645.1 Burkholderiales bacterium
CTCATCGCCCAGCCCACGATCTTGCGGCTGAACAAGTCCATGATCATTGCCAGGTATATCCACCCTTGGGCAGTGTGCACGTAGGTCAGATCGTGCCTTCAATTGCGCGTTACGCTGGGCGCGCGCCGAGGCTGGGTGCTGTTGTGCACCGCGCTTAGGCGGCGGAGTGCGTGACGAGGAAAAGCCTGGCAAGAGAACGATTTCCCCCAGTCTGTCTTACTCAGTCCGCAACCGCTAAACCCTCGGAAGAAACTTCGAGACCTTGATATTTAGAAGCTTCACCAGCATCGGATCCATATAGTCGTATTCGTCGGGAATATCGAGGCAGATGACGCGCTTTCCGTTGAGGCTTGCGCGGAATTTCTTTGACAGCTTGCTTCGGTGAGATTTTTCCATGACAAAGATGAGATCGGCCCAATCGAGAAGCTCCGGCGTAACGGGAGTTTGTGCGCCGGCGTTCAGTCCTGCGGAGGCGACTTCTAACCCAGCGTGGGACGAGAATACTTGCTCAGCAGTGGGGCTTCGGAGCTGGTTCTGGCTACAGATGAACAACATGCGCTTCATGAAGTCCAGCGCTGAAGGTAACCGACTGCCGACGTGCGTATTGCGGAAAGACCCTCCACGGGCATCTTGCCGCCGGTCCCGTGAAGCTCAAGAAGCTTTTTCTGCTTACCGCTTTGGACGAAGCGGCGCAGGGCGATATCCACAGCCTCGCGCTTTGTGCCCACCTTGGCCAACTTCATGGCCTCGCGTACGAGTTTTTCGTCGAGAACCATGTTTGTCCGCACCTTACACCTCCATGTGTGTATGAGGTGCCAGTTTATGCGTGGCATCGGTAACCCGCAAGCCGAAGCCGCTTGCTACGTCGCTCATGCCGCTCGGCGCAGCGCAGTTCTCGGGCTTGGAGGTTGTGGACTGTTTCTCTACCCCCTGAACCGCCGAGTAACGCAGAGGCGGCGGGGCAAGCCGGAGGGGACTGTTTGAGTCCGCGCATGCTTCACTCGCGGGACGGAATTTTTCCGGAAACGTTGATATCGCATGCGTGGACTGCACCGGACGCCGTGGCGGTTTCGGTTCCCCTCAGTAGATCTCGAACCGCACCGCTCCCACACCGGTAGCCCCCGATTCTCCGAAACTCATGGACCCCGCGCGGCGCAGCGCGATCTCTTCGCGAGATACCCGGATTTCTTCCTCGCCATCCAAGCGCACGAAGGTGCCGTTGGTGCTGTGATCGATGAGGTAGAACTTGTCTTTGCGGAACTCCACGTGCGCGTGTCCACGGGAGGCGCGCGGCACGGCGAGCACGATGTCGGAGGCGCGGTCGCGGCCGATCCGGCAGGTGGACGTTTGCGCGTTTACGGTGTACACCTTGCCGTCGTGCACCAGTTCCAAGGTCATTTGCGTACGCTGCGTAGTGGACGGGTGCTTGTCGAAGACGGTGGTTTGCTCGCCCCATTGCCACATGACTTCAAAGACTTCAACCGTGGATTGGCGTCCCTTGACCGAGATAACTTCCAGGCGCCGCGTTCCCACCCGGAGAAATTCCGGTAGTTCGTCGATGGCTTGGCGGGTGGTCAGAATTTGGCCGGGACGGGACAGCCTCACGACTCGGGCCGCGACGTTGACGGTGTCGCCAAAGACATCGCTGTTGGCGCGCAGCACATCGCCGAAGTGAAATCCCACCCGAAGCCGCAATGGCGAGTCGGCGTTCCCCGCCAGTCTGGTGACCGTCCATTGCATCTCGGCGCTGGCGCGCAGAGCGGCTTGAGATTCGGCGAAGACGCACATGATTTCATCGCCGATGGACTTGATGATCTCGCCGCCGAATTGCCGGGCGACGTATCCGATCTCTTCGAGGTATTGGGCGATGGTGAACAGCGCGGCTTGATCGCCGAGGGTTTCGTAGAGACGGGAGCTGCCGGCCACATCGGCGAACAGGACGGCAACGCGCGCCTCGGACACGGCACCATCGCTGGGGTAAGACGTTTCGGTCGAAAGTTCTTGCATGGCGGGCCTTAGCTACGTTGCCGAATGGCCAAAACGGCCTGGTTACGAAGGGTTTTCAACAAGCTCAGCTCCGCTTGTTGGATCTGTAGCGCACCCGAAGTATCGCTGTCTCCATAGAACAGCGCCACGGGACGCTGGTTCACCTTCACTGGAAACAGCACGAAAGACTGAGCGCTCGGAACGATGTACCGGTACCAGCCCGGGATATGATCGCGTATGCGAACGGCGTTGACGTCCTCGATGAAGATATCGGACCCATTGGCGATCGCGGCATTGAAGACATCCTTGGCGGCGTTGAGCGGAACATTGAATCCGCGCTTGATGATCTGATCTATGGCCTCGCCGAAACCAAAGCGGCTGCGCAAGTGATTCGCGCTGGAATCGCGCACGCACAGGATTACCCGGGTGAAACCGATGGAGCGATACATGGTCTCCAGGATCATGCGCAAGATGTCGTTCAGTTCGAACTCGCCCGCCAGGCCGTTGGTGATGTCTTGAATACCCGCGGCCGGGACTTCCTGCCGTGCGCCCGAGGACATGCTGGACGAAGGCGAGGCCATCAATGTCGTAGCACTCAGTGCTCTCAAGGTTTCCGCGGCGTCTTTAGTCTTCGGCCCTTCCGCGGGATCTTGGCC
>JBKKAO010000107.1:0-4696 GCA_046714645.1 Burkholderiales bacterium
GCCGGCCATCGCACCATCGACGTCCGCGTCGGTCGGCATCTCGTGCACCACCACCGCCTCTTTGCCGGAGATGCCTTCGATGGTGGTGACCTTGGCGCCTTCTAAAGAGGCGATCGGTGTGACGCACGAGCGGCGCGGCAGTCCATCGGGGTGCACGGTGCAGGCGCCGCACTGCGCGATGCCGCAGCCGTATTTCGTTCCGGCCAGCTTCAGTTCGTCGCACAGCACCCACAGCAGAGGCGTGTCGGGATCTACATCCACCGTAACCGCTTTTCCGTTGACCGTGAGGGTCGTCATGGCGTTTACCTCGCTACGTTATGTACGCGGATTGCATCGGTGCGATTAGACCGCGCCCCGCGCGAGGGGAGTTCCTGCTGGGCGCCCGCTGTAGTCTCCACGGCCGAGGAGCTATTCACGTCAAGATCATTCGCAGGATCGTGCGCGAAGAGCTAGGGTCAACTTATCGCGTCGCGCTCAGGCTTGCTGGCGGCGACCATGTACAAGGTGGTGGCCGCAAGGAAACGGCCTGTTTCATCACGCCCGCGCAGTTCCCCGAGCCATGCCTCGGCGCAGGCAACCGAGATGCGGCCCAATGTAACGGCCGTTCGTAAGGCATCATCGATTCCCATATTCCGGCCCCAATCCGAAAGACTGGTATTTGTCGTCGTAAAGCAGCGCACCTCGAGGTCAATCAAACCCGCATCGAGGAACATCGCCCGGAGTTGACGCCCCACCCAACCATTCGGAAACCCGTCGCACACGCATGCCAACACCTCACGCGTGGCCGCTGTATCGGGGGAATCGACCATCGAGGCACCAAGATCGGGCTCGGTGACAACGACTCGGCCGCCGGGGCGCGTGACCCGAGCGAGTTCGAGCACAGCGGCGCGAGGATTGGGAACGAAAACGAGGACTCGATCCGCGCGGGCAGCATCGAAAGTTGCATCGGCGAAGTCGAGTGCTTCCGCGTGGCCGGCTCTGATCTTTACCGGCAAACCGCTGCCATCGAAACGCCGATGCGCTTCGGCCACAAGCTGGCGGCTCAGGTCGATGCCCATCACGCGGCCGCTGGCACCCACTCGCGAAGCAAGCATTGGGATGATCGCGCCGTGTCCGCAACCGGCGTCGAGGACTGCCGCGCCTTGGCGCAGCCTGAGCAGGTCGATTCCGATATCAATCATTTCGCGGCGCTCGGTTGCGAACCGGTCGAGAAAGCCGATATACGCGGCCGGGTCATCACTCGCGTCGACGTTGAGGAAGTTGGAAAGCTTGAAAGACTGCCGTTGCAGTGGCGTGTCGGAGATCATTGCATTACCTCGCGTTGGATGTTTTCAATCAACTTTTGCGCCGGACAACTTTACGGCCTGAGACCATTTTGTGCCATCGTTCTTGATGAGCGTTGCGAATTCCCCGGGCGAACTGCCGGAGGGTTCGAAACCTTGATTCGAGAAGGTATCGTGAACTTCTTTCTTCGCTAGGATTTTCCGAACTTCCACATTCAATCGCCTCACGATCTCGTCCGAGGTCCCGGCAGGCGCGAGCAAACCGAACCAGATGCTTACCTCGTACACAGGTAATCCCGCCTCGGCCGTGGTCGGCACATTGGGCAATTGCGGAATCCGTTTGGGGCTAGCGACAGCAAGGGCTTTGAGCTTTCCTGAGCGAACGTGGGATAGCCACATCGCGGGCACGTCGAACACGAGATCAATCCGGCCAGTGAGCAAGTCCGAAAGCGCGGATGCAAGACCTTTGTAGGGAACGTGGACGAGATCCACGTGGGCCGCGGCTTTGAACATCTCGCCTGCGATATGCGGCGGGCCACCGTTTCCTCCCGAGCCATAGTTGAGTTGTCCGGGTTTCGACTTGGCCAGTCCGATCAGATCTTCCAGAGAATTCACCGGCACCGAAGCCTGTGCCAGAACCAGAAACGGCGCCTTGATCACGAGGCTGATCGGTGTAAACGACTTGAGAGGATCGTAGCCCAAGTTTGCGTAAAGACTCGGCGCGCTCGCGAGCGTCCCAGTGGTTCCCAGAAAAAGCGTGTAGCCATCGCCCGTTGACTTCGCCGCCACCGCGGCGCCGATCGTTCCTCCGGCGCCGGGGCGATTCTCGACGATTACCGGTTGGCTGAGTGCCTCCGATAGTTTTTGCGCGATGACACGACCGACGATGTCAGGTGCTCCTCCCGCCTGAAATGCCACGATCAATTTGATGGGCTTGGTTGGATAAGGCGCTGAGACGCAGATAGATGGAATGCTTAGCGTGGCTAGAAGAGTGCCTGCCATCAGAAATCGTTTCATCCATTGCCTCCATCCCCAGAGTTACGTTCCGCGCGCCCATTCAGTCACGCGATCATTTGGTAGCGCGGTGTAGTAAACCTCGCCTAGCGCCCGGATGTAAGATGGCGGCGATCGAATCGACATAACCGGCAGGTTATCCCATGCGGCTCAATCAGCTCCGCGTTTTTCTATCGATCGTCGACTCGGGCAGCATTCATGGCGCAGCGCGCGCACTCGGCGTGACTCAGCCCTCGGTCACCAAAGGCTTGCGTCAGCTCGAGCAGAGTTTGCACGTGCGATTGCTCGACCGCACGCAACATGGGGTCGTGCCGACGCTCGCCGGGCGTGCGCTCATCGCGCGCGCTCGGGCCGTACACTCGGAGCTGCGCAAAGCCGAGGAGGAACTGGCGCAGCTCGCCGGCGAACGCGCGGGGTCGGTGGCCTTCGGCGTGGCATACCCGGCGCTTCATATTCTGCCGGAGGCGTTCATCCGGTTTCGCAGGCTCTTCCCCGACGCCAGTGTCCGCATCGTTGAATCCGTATCCCATGCACTGTTTCCCCTGGTACGCGACGAGACGCTTGACTTCCTCGTCGGGCGATGGTCCGGCAACAAGTCGGACCCATCGATGGATGTCCGGCCCCTCTTCCAGTGCGAGATGGTGGTGGTGGCTCGAGCGGGGCATCCGCAAGCCACGGCGCGTTCGTTGGAAGATCTCGTAGGTGCGGACTGGACGATGGTCATCGCGCCGGGTATGCCGGGCAGCACGCTCGAACAGGCATTCGTGTCTGCGGGGCTACCTTGCCCGGAACGGCTCACTCACTGCGAGTCCTTCGCCGCGCTGCTTTCCCTGATCGCCGGGACAGATCTGCTCGCAGTACTTCCGCGACTGTTGCTCTCGAACTCCTTGGCGCGCTTAGGGCTTCAACCGCTCGCGATTGCCGAACCACTGCCACGGACAACGATCAGCCTCATAAAACGCGCAGACGCCAGGTTGACGCCGGTCGCAGCGGGGATGGTCAAGGCAGTAACCGCGGCTGCAAGACAGTTCGCTCGGCGCGGTGCGTAGTCATTGCGTCCAAGGCATCCGACGCGGGCAACCTTTGGATCGGCGGGCGTGACATGACCGGAGCGGCACCCGAACACCACACACGGTCCCGATCAGCTCGCCTGGGTTCCGAGCAGCCTGCGATATTGCGACATGTGCCGGATGGCTTGCTGCGGCTTGCCGAGTTTCTCGCACAGCAGCGCCAAGTTGTAGTGGCCATCGGCCATGCCGGGATCGCCGCGCACGGCCTCCTCGTACGCCTGCATCGCCTCCGGCTTGCGATCCATGTCCTCCAGGAGCACGCCGAGGTTGTAGAGCAGTACGGGATCGCTGCCACAGACTTCCATCGCCTCGCGGTAGGCGCGCTCGGCCTCGGCGAAGCGCCTGGTTTCGTGCAGGAGCAAGCCCCGGTTGATGCGGGCATCGAGGCGCGAGGGATCGGCAGCCACTGCTCGCTCGTACGCCTTCAGCGCAGCGTGGGCGTCCTCTCCCTCGAGCGCGAGCGCGTGATCGAACCAGTCTTCCGTACGCGTCGCGGCGGCGGCCGTCTGCTTGGGTTCGATCACGCTCAAGGATCCGTCGGCGGGATCGCCCTCGAATGCCAGCAGGTATTGCCCGGATTCCGCCTGCCAGCGGCTGGCGCCTTCCCGGATCACGACGCGGTCGGCCACGGCGCAGATGCTCAGTCCGGACAAAGGCATGGCATCGGGCAGGTGTCGGCGAAGCTCGCGCACCGACCGGGTGATCCGCCGTTGCGGCACTTTCGCTCTCGCAAGCGCCTGCGCGGTGCGTAGCACGATGAGGTCCTGGAAGGAAAACAGCCACGCGTTGCGCGGCCCGCGCGCGGGGGAGACGAATCCGGCTGCGATCAACGCCCGAATGGTGCTGCGCGGCAGGCGAAGAAGCCGCTCGACGTCGCGGACGCCGTACGGGTGCATGGCCCCGATATCTTGCGCGCTAGGCCTTATTCTTGACCTTGCGCGCTACCGGCGCCGCCGGCTCGGCCTGCTGCGCCCGCTTGGGCGGCTTGCGCGTTTCGGCCTGCGGCTCGCGCGCCTTGGCAGGCGCCTTCTTCTCCAGACTCGCCCGCAACGCCTCCATGAGATCGATGATCTGCGCGCCGCCTTCGGGCGCCTCGGCCATGGTGATCTCCTGGCCCTCGACCTTTTTCTGCACCGCCGCCTCGATCCGCGCGCCCACCTCGTCGGTGTACGCAGCAGGATCGAACTTCTCGGAGGCCTGTTGCGCGATCAGCTGCTGCGCGAGTTTCAGCTCGGCGGGCTTGACCTCGGTCTTCGGGATCTCGATCTCGCTGATCGAGCGCACCTCGCCCGCATAGAGGAGCTGCTGCATGACGAGGCCGTCCTCGAC
>JBKKAO010000108.1:0-3207 GCA_046714645.1 Burkholderiales bacterium
CATGCGCATCAGCCACATTCTGCGATCAAGCTGTTTTACTGACTCCATAAGGGCCCCTTCCTTATCGCCGAGTTCATCTACCATGCCAAGCGTATACAAGCATACGCTTTTCGAGGGGGCATTCGAAAAGATATCGCCAACCCCGTCAA
This sequence comes from Burkholderiales bacterium, assembly GCA_046714645.1. Classification (GTDB taxonomy): domain Bacteria; phylum Pseudomonadota; class Gammaproteobacteria; order Burkholderiales; family SHXO01; genus SHXO01. Next base: position 150 of record JBKKAO010000108.1, read on the forward strand.
CCCCATTAAGGGACAATCATGCCTTCAAGACTCACAGCCATATGGGTATGGTTGTATGTGCTGCTTGCCGGATGTGGACCCGTGCTGCCTGGCGCGCGGGAAGCTGAACCTCGATCGAACCCTCTCAACTCCTTTGTCGTGAATGCCGGTGAGGCGCGAATCGCTGTTCACTTAGCAAGCGACCTAGCGGCAGACTCCGCCACGATTCAAGCTTGGATCCAGGACGGCGTACGGGCGGTCGAGACTTACTATGGCCGGTTCCCAGTCTCCAATTTGAAGATCCGGATCGACCACGCGCCGCGACCGGGCGTCCACGGTGGCCAAAGTTTTGGTTATCCCTCGCCTCGTCTACGGCTGAGCGTGGGGCACGGGACCACGGCTGAGCAGTTTCGCCATGATTGGATGCTCACCCACGAGATGATTCATCTCACCTTCCCCGGCATGTCCGACCAGCATATCTGGGCCCAGGAAGGTCTCGCGACCTATGTGGAGCCGCTCGCCCGGCATCAAGCGGGGCAACTCACGACGGACAAGGTTTGGACGGACTTGGTCGATGGGCTCCCGCACGGTACCCATGAACTCGAACGCGCGGGGTTGGATGAAAACGGCTCCTGGGGTTGCACATACTGGGGAGGAGCTGTCTATTGGATGCTGGCCGACATCGAGATTCGCAAGCAAAGCGGCAACGGGCAAGGACTTCAAGACGCGCTCAAAGCCATTCTCGCCGCCGGTGGAAATAACCAAGCCGACTGGCCGCTGCGAGCGACGCTGGAACGAGGGGATCGCTCCCTCGCCATGCCCGTCCTCATTCCGCTGTACGACCGCATGCGGTTGGACCCCCAAAACATTGACCTCGCTGGGCTGTGGCAGGACCTGGGCATCAGAGTCTCGGAAGGCCGCATACGCTTCGATGACACCGCGCCCCTTGCCGCCATCCGCAAAGCCATCGCCGGATAGGCCCTACATCGTCTCCGAGCCACCGCGGCTCGCGCGCACGCCCTGCAACATCTCATGCACGTCGTGAGACATGAGCGCCAAGAAAGCGGCGAGTCCGATATACCAAATGGCATACTCCCAGCGCTTAGCGGTGGGCACACTGTAGTACGCCGCGTTTTCGGGCGCATTGGGATCGAACTTAATGGCCTTCCATACCTGCGGGGCAGCGATGAGCGCCATTAAGATGAGCAATGGACTCGGGCGATAGAAGAACAGCGCGACGAGAATAGGCGCGCCCACCAACCAAAGCTTGGGTGAGATCGCCGCCGTGACGCGCCCCCCGTCAAAGGGAGAGAGCGGGATGAGATTAAAGAGATTCAGAAAGAATCCGGAATAGGCCAAGGCCAGCAACAGATCGCTGTTGTAGCTGCGCGCGAAGAAGTAACACACTAAGGCACCGAGGGTTCCGATCACCGGACCCGCGAGCCCGATATAGGCTTCGGTCTCCGCGTCATGGGGGAGATCCTTGAGCTCGATCCACGCGCCCACGAAGGGAATAAAGGTAGGCGCTCCGACATCCAATCCGCGCCGCCGGGCAGCGATGAAATGGCCCATCTCATGCACGAAAATCAAGGCCACGAAACCCACCGCGTACCACCAGCCGAAGATGAAGGCGTAGACCACCACGGAGATCAGCATGGTGCCTCCCGTGGTGAGAATCTTCCCGAACTTAAGGCCCGAGAATAGCAATAGAAGGAGCTTCACGTGGCCCCATCTACTCTAGCGTATCTTCGATGGATAACTCACTCCCAATCCTGGTTGTTGATCAGCTCGACCAGCGCTGGCCAGTCGTAGGCGGCGGACGCGCTCAACGGCTGCGCTCCGGCGGCTTGTGAATGTCGTCGGTCCAGTGCACCTCTTCAGGATGCTCCACCACGGGAATGTCGAGATTGACGACCACAGGTTCTTGTCCGCTGCGGCACAAGACGCAAGACAGCGGCTCCTCGTCGCTGGCGTTGATCTCCTGGTGCGGCACGAAGGGCGGCACGTGGATGAAATCCCCCGGGCCGGCTTCAGCGGTGAACTCCAGGCTCTCGCCCCAACGCATGCGCGCCTTTCCGCTCACGACGTAGATCACACTCTCCACCGGACCATGATGATGGGCGCCCGTCTTGGCCTTGGGATGAATCACCACAGTGCCTGCCCACAACTTCTCCGCGCCACAGCGCGCGTGAGTAATGGCCGCCGCCCGGTTCATTCCAGGCGTCTGCGCTGTATTGACGTCCAGATCGGTACTCCGGACTACTCGCACGCCATTGAGTTTCCATTTCATTTGCGACACTTCTGCCTCCTCATCACTGTGCGCACGCGCCTCCGGGAATTCCTCGAAGGACTGACTGCTACTTTCTTCCCGAGGGCGAACGACCGCAGGGCTTAAAGCTTCGGCGCCGGGATCGGACCCAATGCCTTCTCCAGCGAGAGGCCGAGGGCCAACAAATTCCGGTCGCTCCCCGGCAGCGCGGCGAATTCCATACCGACAGGAAGATTATTGGACGTCATTCCGGAAGGCAGGATCAAACTGGACATGCTGGCGCCGCTACCCAGCGCGGTATTGCGTGCCATGGTAGTGAACAAGGCAACCTTCTCCCCGCGAATTTCGACTTCCGCATCTTCGCCGATCTTCGGCGGCGGGATCATGATGGGAGGGAAGGCAAGGGCCGTAATGCCTTGCTCGTTGTAGTATCGACGGATGGCGGCTTGCATGTCATCGCGTTTAGAGAGCATCGATTCATAAACCTCCTGCGAAGGCCGGTTGGGCGGCAGGGCGAATGCCTTGAATACGCTTTGAACGCTGGGATGCATTTGATCGAGAAGCTGGTCAAAACTCACTCCCGTCCCCTGCTCTTCGAGGAATGCGGCAATGCTCGGCATGGTTTCGTAGACGATGATGGTGACGACGATGCCAGTCGCTGCCTTCGCCGCCTCGGGAATCTCGGCCCATACCAAGATCGCTCCGGCCGCTTGAAGTTTGCGATAGGCCTCCGCGGTGACGCGCTCGACTTCGGGGTCGAGCCCGCTCAAAAAGTACTCTGGCGAGATGCCGATGCGCACGCCCTTGAGA
>JBKKAO010000109.1:0-5103 GCA_046714645.1 Burkholderiales bacterium
TTCCAGGGCGAGGCACCCAGGTCACGCGCGGCTTCCACCAGGCTTTCATCCATGCCTGCCAAGCGGGAGCGCACCACAATGGCCACGAATCCCACGCAGAAAGCCACATGCGCCAGCGTGATGGATAGGAGGCCCAGCGTTAGGTTGATGGTCACGAAAAAGATCAGCAAGCTCACCCCCATGAGGATCTCGGGAATAGCGATGGGCGCCACCACGAGGATCGGCAGCACCTTGGGCTTGAACTTGTACAACGCGAAACCCGCCATGGTTCCCAACACCGTCGATAAGGCACTGGCTACCAATCCGATCACCAGCGAATTCCTGGCCGCGGTGAGCATCTCCTCGTCGTGGAACAAGACCTCGTACCATTTCCAGGTAAACCCCACCCATTGCGCGTTCATGGTGGAGTCGTTGAAGGAATAGGCCACCACCACGGCCAGAGGGGCGTAGAGAAAGATATAGGCGGCGATTCCCGCGATCCACAATCCTCGCGAGCGCCTCACGGGCGCGATCTCCGGGCAAACCACGCAGCGAGACCGGCGGCAGCGATGGCAATGGCAGTCAGAATCATGGACAGCACGCTACCGAAGGGCCAGTCGCGAGTGTCCAGGAATTGTTGCTTGATGACATTGCCGATCATGATGCCGCTGGTCCCGCCCAAAATGTCGGGAATAGCGAAAATGCCGAAGGCTGGAATGAACACCAAGGCCGCGCCCGCGTACACGCCCGGCAACGATAAGGGAAAGGTGACGCGCCAGAAGCGCTGCCAAGCATTCGCGCCCAGGTCCTGGGCGGCATCGAGCAAACTCGGGTCGTGCTTCTCAAGATTGGCGTACAAGGGCAACACCATGAAGGGTAGATGTACGTAGACTAGTCCGATCACCACCGCTAGCGGCGTGTACAGCAGCTCCACCGGTCCCAGGCCCGCCCACGCCGCCATCGCGTTGAGCCCCAGCGTGAGAGCCGATTGCGGCCCAAGAATGATCATCCACGCGTAGACCCGGATCAGGAAATTGCTCCAGAAAGGCAGAATCACCAGCAAGACCAAGAGATCGCGGATCTTAATGGGACTGCGGGCAATCAGCATCGCCAGCGGATAGGCTATCACCAGGCAGGCGAAAGTCGTCACGAGCGCGTAGCCAAAAGACTTGAGGAAAAGCTCCGCGTAGAGCGAATCGCTAAAAAAGAGCCGGTAGCTCTCTAAGGTGAGATCGAGTTGCCGCTGGCCGTTCGCGTCCTCGAAGAATAGCGGTGCGAGTCCGCCATACTCCCCAGGTTGGCGAAAGGAGGCCGCCACCATGATGAGGGTGGGGATGGCGAAAAAGATCAGCAGATAAAAAAGCGGCGGCCCGCCGACCAGCCATCTTTGGGTGCGCGAGATCTTCATCAATCAATCCAACAGAAAATTTCCGGCATCGGCCCGCCAACTCACCTCCACCGCATCCCCCGGCTCGAAGAACTTGGCCCGTCCTGGGGCCGAGTTGGGCAACATGGTCTCCACGCGCTGGCCATTCTCCATCTCCACCACGTAGAGGGTGACGTCGCCCAGGTAGAGAAAATCGAACACCTTGCCGCGAAAGTGATTGAGTTCGCCATCGCCAGGCACCGAGTAGCCGATGGAGATCTTCTCCGGACGCAACGCCAGCACTCCCTTGGAACCCACCACGACTCCTTCGGATTGCTGCATACGCACCGCGCCCAGACCCGCGATGTCGAGCGAGACCTGGTCGCCTTGCGCGCCGGTCACTTGAGCATCGAGAAGATTGCAAGTCCCAATGAAATCCGCCACAAAGCGATTCCGGGGATTGCCGTAGATCTTCGATGGCTCGTCCAATTGCTCGATGCGGCCGTGATTCATCACCGCGATGCGGTGGGCCAGCGCCAGGGCTTCTTGCTGGTCATGGGTGACGTAGATAAAGGTCACCCCGACCTCTTTTTGCAGCGTGATCAACTCAAGCTGCATCTGCTCCTTGAGCTTGGCATCGAGCGCAGCCAGCGGTTCGTCCAAAAGAAGAATCTTGGGGCGATTAACCAAGGCCCGCGCCACCGCCACCCGCTGGCGCTGGCCGCCGGAAAGCTCATTGGGGTAGCGCCTACTCATGCCCGTGAGGCGGACATCCTCCAGTGCTTCCTCCACCCGCGCACGGATCTCCGCGGGCGCCACCTTGGCCATGCGCAAGGGAAAGGCGATGTTCTCGAACACACTCATATGAGGAAACAGCGCGTAGTTCTGAAACACCGTATGCACGTTGCGGTGTTCCGGCGCCACCCCCGTCACGTCGCGACCGTCAATCCAAAGCGCACCGGCATCGGGTTGGTCGAAACCGGCGATCATGCGCAACAGCGTGGTCTTGCCGCAGCCCGAAGGTCCCAGCAAGCAGAAGAATTCTCCCGCATTGATCGAGACACTGACGTTATCGACCGCGACAAAGCTGCCGAAGCGCCGCGTGACGTTCTTAATTTCGAGAAGTGCCATCCCTGACCTGAATACGTGCGGGCAGATTCTAGCAAGGCTCGCCACTGAAACCCGCCACGGCACGCGAGTTGCACTACATCATGGCCAAACCAATCGTAATCAACTGTGTACGGGTTCTCCGGTCACTATCGGAGCATGTACCGACAAGCCGGGAATATGACCGACTCAGCAGTAGCCATAAAGGGACGCGCTTTAGAGGACCTGTCTATCGAGCACGCGCATCTGTCCCGTATTCATGAGGGACGTCTCGCGCTTGCCGTCATTGCCTTGCTGGTCACCGCGTACTCGCCCGGAAGTCTGTCCGTGGAGGGGATGCTCGGATTCTGTGCCTATGGCCTTTACTGTTTCTATCTAGTACGACTGCCGCCCCGCGCCAGAAAAGCGCGGGTGTTCCAGCCGGAGCAATGGGTCGATGTCATCACTTACTTCCTCGTTGTGGTGCTAAGCGGCGGAGCCGAGTCAAGCCGCTTCGCATTCCTGCTTTTTCCTACGCTGCTTGCCTCCTTTCAGTCGGGTTTTCAGCGCGGCGTCATCGTATCCCTGGTGTCGGCGATCCTTCTCATTTGCCTGGAGCAGTTCAACGCACTTCATCCCTTCGTCGAAGTCCAGCCAGCCTCCCCATGGACCTACCTGCTACTCGTCATCGCGGGTCTGTTGATCGCCCGCTGGGCCGATGCGGAGAGCACCATCAAACGGCGCCTTACCTTTTCTCACGAACTCAACGATCTTGTTAATCCTGGCATAGGGATGGAGCAAGTGCTCAGCACGTTGGTGGGGATGATTCACCGCTACTGCGGCACCGAGGCTTGCGTCTTGGTCAGCCGCGATCCGAGATCCGGAGTAGCTCGCCTGTTTCGAGCGGACTCTCATTCGTCCCATCCTTCGCACAACCACACAGCGCTGCACGAAGAACTGGCGTCACAATTTTTGTCTTTGGAGGAAACGACCCCGGTACTTTATTGCCGGGAGGGTAAATGGAGATCCGTCATGCGCCGCATTAAGGCAGTCGCGCCGGGACATACGCCTTGCTCTTCCCCCCGCCTAGCGGAGATCGCCAATCTCCTGGAAACGGATGCCTTCGCCAGCCTTCCCCTGCGTTCTTCCGATAGAGATCTGGGTCGCGTATTCATCCTCTCCGGTTGCTCGAGTTTCACCAAACGCGATGTGCGTTTTCTGGAGCAAATCCTCGCTCAAGCGGCCTTGGCCATCGCCAACCGCGCCTTGCTCGATGAGCTTGCTTCGGACGCCAGCCGCGTCGAGCGCCAGAAGATCTCCCGCGATCTGCACGATGTCACGGTCCAATCCTATGTGGGAGTCAAACTTGGCATCGAGGCGCTGCGCCGAAAATTGCGCCCGGGAGACCCAATCACGGCCGATGTCGACATTCTTCAGAAAATCGCCAACGAGGGAATCAGCGAACTGCGCGCCTATGTAGGCGGACTTCGCACCGAGGAAGCCGAAACGCAAGCGGTCCCGCTGCTATCCGGTATTCAACAGCAGGCGCAACAGTTCGAGGAGTTCTACGGAGTGAACGTCCGCGTGAGCGCGGACCGGGAGTTCCCGGCCCAGCACCGCCTGTACAAGGAGATTACCCACATCGTTAGCGAAGGGCTCTCCAATATAAGGCGCCACACCACATCCTCGTGGGCCATCATCAACTTGCGAAAGCAAGACGACCGCTTGGTGTTGGAACTGATGAATGAAAGATCTCCCCATCCCGCGGACAATAACTTTTTCCCCCGCTCCATACATGAGCGCACCAAGGACTTAGGCGGCATAGTCCGCGTCGATCAGCGCGCGGATCGCTATACCGTGGTCAGCGCCGAACTTCCACTCTGAGATCCCATGCAAACTACCTCTAGTCCAAGCATTCGTATCCTCCTCGTCGATGATCACCGCACCGTGCTATGGGGGCTGGAGCGCCTGATTCAAAGCGCGGAACCTCATGTTCGCGTCGTGGCAACGGCAAGCAGCGGTGCGCAAGCCCTGTCGGAGGCGTCCAAACATGATCCGGATGTGATCCTGCTCGACCTGGACTTGGGAGAGGACAACGGCTTGGACCTGCTTCCAACGCTGCAAGCGACTTCCTCGGCAAAAGTGCTCATCCTATCGGGTACTCGCGATCCGCAATTGCGCGAATCCGCCATGCAAGGGGGCGCGAGAGGCATGGTCCACAAGACCGAAGCCGCGGAAACCATTTTGCGCGCCATAGACTGTGTCAATAGCGGAGAGATTTGGCTCGACCGGGCAGCCACCGGAAAACTCATCTCGGCGTTGCAAGGCGCTTCCGCCGCCAGGGAAAAAGATCCCGCTACCTTAGCCGTCACCTCATTGACACGGAAGGAGCGCGAAGTGATTTACGCCGTCGTCCAGCACAAGGGCGCGGCCAATAAGATCATCGCCGGTGCCTTGTGCATCAGCGCTCACACCTTGCGCAATCATCTCGCCTCCATCTATAGCAAGCTCAGCGTTCACAGCCGCATAGACCTCTTCATGTTCGCCAAAGAGAACGGCCTAGACCGCCCATTGTCCTAAGCCGGCGGAGCCGGAACCAAATTGGTCGTCGTTCTGCCGCCAAACTTCATGTTACGAACAAGGGGGGCACCCCCCTTGTTTATCCCCCAGAA
>JBKKAO010000110.1:0-7224 GCA_046714645.1 Burkholderiales bacterium
GAGCAGTATCTCGGGCAGCGTAATTTTCGCGAGTTGTTCATGGGAAAGATTCACCAGTTCCTCGCCCATGGCTTGAAGATCTAGCATCATCTTCTTGCGCTGGGTCTTGCTAGGTTGTGTAGCGTCGGTGTCCATAGAGTCTGGTGAATGGTGTTGCGCGTGTATCATATCTCACGCTTCTCGCTGGCCAAGCGCTGCATTCTCTGAATTGTTCGCACTTTCAATACTCGATTTCAATGGATGACTTAGTACGCCGTTCTGCCTTCAGTTTCTCCCGCGATACGCTCTCGCAGCTGGCCCGTGATGTACTGGCGCACGCCAAGAATCTTGGCGCCTCGGCCGGCGAAGTTGAAGTCAGTGAGGGTTTTGGCCAAACCGCCGCCGTGCGCCAAGGCGATGTCGAAAACATCGAATATAACAAGGATAAGGGCGTTGGCGTCACAGTGTATCTCGGCCAGCAACGCGGCCACGCCAGCACGTCGGATTTCTCTCCGAGGGCCGTGCGCGAAACGGTGGAGAAGGCGCTGTCCATCGCGCGCTTCACCGCCGCCGACGATTGCTCGGGATTGGCGGACAGGGAGTATCTAGCCACCGAGTTTCCCGATCTGGATCTATTTCATCCTTGGGCGCTGTCCGTGGAAGACGCCATTGAAATGGCGAAGGTGTGCGAAGCGGCCGCGCTGGCGGTGGACCCGCGCGTGAAGAATTCGGAAGGTGCGTCCGTCTCCACGCAACAGTCCCATTTCATCTACGCCAACTCCAATGATTTTCTCGGTGGCTCTCCAAGCTCCCGGCAGTCAATCTCTTGCTCCGTCATCGCGAGTGAAGATGGCCAGATGCAGCGCGACGACTGGTACAGCATGGCGCGCAGCCAAGCCGATCTGGAAAGGCCCGAGGACGTGGGCCGTCGCGCCGGCACACGCTGCGTACGGCGGTTGGGCGGTAAGCAACTCGATACGACTGAAGTGCCCGTGCTATTCGAATCTCCTATCGCCTCATCCTTGATCGGCCATTTCTCTGGCGCGGCCAGCGGTGGCAGCCTCTACAGGAAATCTTCCTTTTTACTTGACTGCCTGGGCCGCGAAATTTTCGCGAGGGGTGTGCAACTGCACGACGTGCCGGATTTGAAAAGAGCTTTTGGTAGCAGCGCCTTCGATGACGAAGGCGTGCGCACACAGCGCCGCGACATCGTGAAGAACGGCGTCCTCGAAGGGTACTTTCTCGGCAGCTATTCGGCGCGCAAGCTCGGTATGAAAACCACCGGCAATGCAGGTGGCAGCCATAATTTGATCCTGGATAGCACGGGAGAGGATTTCGCCACATTGCTTAGGAAGCTCGGCCGCGGACTCCTCGTCACGGAACTCCTCGGCATGGGCGTTAATCAAATCACCGGCGACTACTCCCGAGGTGCCGCCGGTTTCTGGGTGGAAGGCGGCGAGATCGCCTATCCCGTGGAAGAGATCACGATTGCCAGCACGCTACAAGAGATGTTCAAGGGCATCACCGCCATCGGCAACGACGTCATCGTCCGGGGCGCACGGCAATGCGGTTCCATTCTGATCGATCGCATGACCGTCGGAGGAACATAGTCATGCCGAAGTGGATTGAAAAGCCGCAGCGATCTTCTCCATGCGAGCGCGATTGACGCCGAAATCCGAGTATCCCGTGCGAGCACCGCTACGAAAATGGATGAGCCGTGCGGATTCATCGAAGGAGAACTCCGCTTCATCCACGAAGCGAAAGATCAGAGAGCGAAATTCGACGCGCAGATAACCTCGGTCGCGCTGGACAATCTTGGCGCGGGCTAGCGTATTGATGATGGCCTCCAAGCGCGCTTGAGCACGCGGGAGCTCGCCCACAAACTGCACTGGCGGCATACGTTGCCCACCCTCAGCCGCTAGCGTAGAAACGCAATTTGGCGAGGAAGGGCAGGGGCGCGGGGCTTTCATGATGCGCCAAGATTTTAGGTTTCTACTGGCTCGATCCAGTTATGGAGCGCGATCCCGCCATCTACCACCACTGTGGTGCCCGTCACGTAAGAGGAGAAACGATTTCCTCGCCGTGCGTTTCGTCGATGTCGCTTAACACGACTCGGGCACCCTCAGTGGCAAGTGCCACGGCGATGGCCCGGCCGATGCCGGATGCGGCGCCGGTCACGAGTGCGGTATCGCCGGCAAGAAGTCTTGTGCTTGAGGTCATAACCATGGATTTTCCGGCAAAGTTAGGGGGTAAGCCGAGGAAACTGGTTTTGCAACTCGTAGGCGCTACCAATCATCGCAGATTGCTTGGTGGTGATGAGTGTACCGGGTAATCCAGTAGTACCAAGCCGTGGAGTTGGAGTCGAGAGATCGAGCGCCAATGCTATGCCATCGTTTCAGGGGGTAAGAATGGGAAAGGCTCTGCCGTGAGCAAAAACGGGTCTTCGCTTCGTTTAGACGTCTCTGGGGCGACAAAGGGCGAAAAACGCCATCAACGCAAAGACGCAAGGGACGCGAAGGGGCGCAAAGAAAAACCTCCGTCCGAATTTCTTGTGTCCCATCCCCACTCCTGAGCGAAGTCATCCTCCTTGTGGCTGACCGCCACGCTGGTGAGCAACATCCATTCGAGCCCTTCGGCCTCGGGCGAGGGGTTGGCCTCTTGCGCGAGCACCGCCCACACGGCCACGGGTGCGAGGTGGGGGGTGCGCTTGGGAGGCTTCAAGCTTACCTGCGCGCTGCCGCACTTCCAAAGTGGCTTGGCGCGCCGCGCGATTCTCGCTGGGTGGAATCAGAATCTCGCGTGTGCCCAGCACGGCTTGTTGTTCCAGCGTAGTGGTGGGCATCGTACCGGTCCGAATCCAATTCGATGCCTTCCCCTTTCAGAAGCACGGAGTGGATTCTGATGAGTGGTTCCCAATCTCGACCTCGCGATTTGATCTCCATGAACAACTTGTGGCAACCTATCGGTCCACGTTACATCGGTATCAAGGGGAGGCGCGCATGTCATCATCCGTACAGGCGCTGGAAGCCGAGGCGCTGCAACTACCGGAGGCCGATCGAGCCCGCTTGATTGAGCGGCTCATCGCAAGTCTTGATGCCGATCCCGAGATCGAGAACGCGTGGGCGGCGGAAGTCGAACGCAGGCTAGCAGAGATCGAGAATGGATCCGCCGCTTGGTTGCCCGGGCCGGACACACTGAATAGCTTAAAAGCGCAGTTTCGATGGCAACGTTCTAATCATAATGTGCGACTTGATAGGTAAATCCAAATGAATAAATTACTGGCGGCAATAGCGATGATGGCGGCAATGGCAACTGAGGCGGCATGGGCGGTCGCTGTGTTCGAGGCAGATCCTGCCCACTTCACGCTGGAGTTTGAGAATGACTCTGTGAGAATCATAAGAGCGGACTGGGGCCCAAGGGAAGCCTTCGCGGGCACGCTTGAGCTTGCGGATGTGGTGGTCGTTCGGCTAGCGCCCGCGAATTTTCGCGTGACGCTACCGGACGGTAAGAAGGTAGACCGAGCCTCTAATTTAGGTGCCGCCCTCTACGCACCGGCCACGAAGATCGGCGTGGAAAATCTGCAAGACCATCGCGTCGTTTCCATCGTCGTGGAACTTAAGGGCAAAGGAGGAGGTAGCGCGGCTTCGGCCTCGCCCAAGATCGATCCCCTGACCTCGGCCCCTGGCCATCACCGGCTCGTGTTGGAGAACGACAAGGTACGCGTGATCCGTGCCGTGTTCGGGCCGGGGCAGGCTGCGCCGGGATTTTTCGACGCCGCGGGCGCGGTGATCGTGTCCCTTACTCCGATGTATTTCGAGGTCGCTACCATAGACGGAAAGAAGCTCTATCCCCGCTTTGGTTTTGGGGCTGCGGCGTGGTTCCCCGCAGGGCGAATTCTTCCGAAGAACCTATCCGATATGAACGCGGAGTTCATCGTGATCGAGCCGAAGTAGGCTAAGAAAACGCTGAATAAGTCCCTTCGCCCTGAGCCAGGCGACGGGCGACTTTATGCAACAGGTTGACTGTACTTAGTCTTCCGTTCATGGTTCGACAAGCTCACCACGAACGGAAGACTTATGCAGCGCGCCACTACGCGGTCTACACCGCCAAATACCGGCTCTTCACCGCATCGTTCTTTCGCAGGCCTTCGATGGTGTCGGTATACACGATCTGGCCCTTGTCTATCACGGTGGCGTGGGTGGCGATCTTCATGCAGAAGTGCATGTTCTGCTCGGCGAGCAGCACGGTCATGCCCATGTCACGTAGTTGGCGAAGCAAGGCGCCGATCTGTTGCACGATGATGGGCGCCAAGCCTTCGCTAGGCTCATCGAGCAGGAGTACAGTGGGGTTTCCCATCAAGGTGCGGGCGATGGTGAGCATTTGTTGCTCTCCGCCGGAAAGGCGGCCTGCCATGCGTTGCTTGAGCGGCGCGAGGAGCGGAAAGGATTCGTAGATCCGCGCCAAGTTCCAGTGGTCTTGTCCCCGCGGACCCTTCTTGGCGGCGATGATGAGGTTGTCCTCCACACTGTGCTCGGGGAACACTTGCCGGTCCTCGGGCACATAGCCCATCCCGGTGCGGGAGATGACGTGCGGTTTTTTGCCATGGACTAGGGCGCCGGTCAATTGCACGGTACCGCGCTTGGGCGGCGCCAGTCCGGCCAGCGCCTTGAAGGTGGTGGACTTGCCCGCACCGTTGCGGCCCAGTAGGGCCATGGTTTGGCCTTCGCACACTTCGACGTTTACGCCGAACAGAATCTGGCTCGCGCCATAGAACACGTCGAGATCGCGCGCCGCCAGCATCACGTTATCGCTGCTCATGCGACCTCCACGGTTTCGGTGCCGAGATAGGCTTTGATGACTTCGGGGTGGTTGCGGATTTCAGCGGGCGTGCCTTGCGCCAGCACCGCGCCGTAACTCAATACGCGAATGCTCTGGGCGATCTTGAACACGATGTCCATGTCGTGTTCGATGAAGATGACGGTCATCTTCTCGCGTTGCCAGAGATCCTTGATGGTATCCATCATCTGCCAGCGCTCCTCCGGTCCCATGCCCGCCGTGGGTTCATCCAGCAGCAGTACTTGCGGTTGCAGTGCGAGCGCCAGCGCGATGTCGAGCAATTTCTGATCGCCGTGAGACAGGTTGCGCGACAAGGTACCGGCGCGCTTCGTCATGCCGGTCAATTCCAGTACTTCGTTCGCGCGGTCTTGCGCTTCGGGGAGCGGGAAACGGCGCAACAGCAAGCCATGCTGATGACGATGTGCCGTGACCGCCGCAAGGATCGCCTCGCGTACCGTCAAGGTGGGGAAAATTTGGGCGATCTGAAATGCGCGGCCGATGCCGCGGCGTGCGATTTCCGGCGCGGTGAGTCCGGCGATGTCTTCCCCTCTAAGGAAGATGCGGCCGCTGTCCGGGCGAAAAGCGCCGGTGATGAGGTTGAAGAAAGTCGTCTTGCCCGCGCCGTTGGGACCGATGATGGCGCTGATGGAGCCCGCCTCGAAGTTTAGGCTCACGTTACTGGTGGCGGCGACGCCACCGAAGGACTTGTTGAGGTTCTCTATTTTGAGCATGGCGGACCCTATGGCCAATCTCCCCGAATGCCGGGGTAGGTCTTCCATCCCTGAGCGACCGGCCAACCGGCGTCCACGGGCAGGTTGATGCCGGTGATGACTTTCCAAGCTTTCTTCGCCAGCGCTTGGCAGCAAGCGTGTCCGATGCCGCTAGCCCCACCGGTTACGACGACGATTTGCCCCTTCATGAGGGCATCCCTGCGCGCGCGGCGCGCCGCTCGCGGACGTATTCGACGATCACGCCGAGCAGCCCTTTGCGCAGGCCGAGCGCGAAGGCCAGAATAATCATGCCTAGCACCAGCCCATAGTGCTCCGTGAACTTGGTGACGAAGTCGTTGAGTAGCAGGAAGATGACTGCGCCGAATAGCGGGCCGAAGAATACGCCGATGCCGCCCAGCATGATCATGAACACAGCTTCACCAGAGATGGTCCAATAGGCAAAATCTGGATAGGCGCTGGACACGAACAAACTCATGATCATGCCGCCGATGCCGCCGAAGATCCCCGCAATGACAAATGCCAATAAGCGCATGCGCCACACTTTGATGCCGAGGAAGCTTACGCGGTTGGGATTGTCGCGGATCATGCGCAAGGTATAGCCGAAGGGGGAACGCACCAGATGCCACATCAAGTACAGCGACACTACTAGCACCGAGCAGCAGAACAGATACAGGTGCGAGGGTTGCGCCAGATCGATGCCCAGGAATGGAGGGCGCGGAATACCGCCGGTCAAGCCTTGATCGCCGCCGGTTACGGGCGTCCAAGCGATGATGATGCTATGGAGCAGCATCTGAAAGGCCAGCGTCAAGAAGGAGAAATAGATTTCCTTTAAGCGAATGCAGATTGCGCCAACGACAAGCGCTACCCCCGCGCTCACCAAAACGCTCAGTCCGAACGCAAGCGGGATGGAGGTGCCCAGTTTTTGCATCATCAGCGCAAAACTGTAGGCGCCTAAGCCGAAGAAGAGTCCGTGACCGAAGGAGACCAGGCCGGTATAGCCCACCAACAAGTTGAGCGAGGTCGCGAACAAGGCGAAGGCGGATAAGCGGATGACAAAGTCCGATAGGGCCTTGCTGGGAAACAGATGGGGCAGCGCCGCGAGTATGGCGAGCGCTGCGATGGCCAGTCCGATGTCGCGCGCGGTGGACCCTTTGCCAATCATGATTCGGCTTTGCCGAACAAGCCACTGGGCTTGATGACCAGGATCGCGGTCATGAGCAAGAACATCAATCCTTCGGCGAACAAGGGGAATCCGATGGAGCCGAAGCTGCGCACCAAGCCGATCATCAGTGCGCCTACCAGCGCGCCCGCCATGGATCCCATGCCGCCGATGACGGTGACGATAAAGGATTCGATCACGATGGAGAAACCCATCCCCGGTACCAGCGATCGCACGGGCGCCGCCAGCGAACCGGCCAGTCCCGCCAGAATACCGCCCAAGGCAAATACGCCGCCGTAGACCAGAGTGGTGTTGATGCCCAGCGCGGATACCATGCTGGGATTGACGGCCGCCGCACGTACGATCTTGCCGATACGTGTCTTCGCCGTAGCAAAGCCCAGCCCGATGGCGATGAGCAGGGTAATGGCGATCAGGAACAGGTAGAAAACCGGCACGATGCCGCCGGCAATGATCAGGGGCGGGCGCTGAAAGATGGGCGGCATGCCCAAGGCCTTGAAC
>JBKKAO010000111.1:0-2943 GCA_046714645.1 Burkholderiales bacterium
GTCATAGGCTGCGCGATGGGCCAGGTGCGGCTCTATCGCGCGATCGATGTGAACCATCTGTCGCGCCGCGCTCCCAAAGTCGACATAGGCGCCCACGCCCACCGCCGCGATCATCGCCGCGCCCAGCAGTGACGCCTCAAGGATTTCTGGCACCAGCACCGGGACACCCAGCACATCAGCCTTAACTTGGTTTAGCAGTTCGTAGCGCGCCGTCCCGCCGCAGACACGCAGTTCGTTTGGCGTTCCCCCGGCCAACTGTACCACGTGCGCAATATTGCGCACTCCAAACGCTATGCCTTCGAGGACGGTTCGCGTGAGATGGGCACGCCCATGCTGGTGCGTGAGCCCAATGAAGGCGCCGCGCAGACCGTCATCCCACAGCGGCGAGCGTTCACCCAGCAGGTACGGCAGGAAGTACAGCCCGCCGGCCCCCGGCGGCAGTTGGCTTGCCTGAGCCATTAATATGTCGAGCGCAGCATCCGCGCCGATCATGCGCGCAAACCACTCGATTGCCTGCCCCGCGCCCGCCGTTGCGCCCCCCACGATATACTGATGGGGGCAGAGTCCCGGCCACCAGCCGATGCCCTCCCCCGACAACGCCGACTCACAGCATAGTCCGTAGCCGCCCGAACCGCCGCCATAATCGCACGCTCGCCCGGGCTCGACCAGCGCCACCCCCAATGTCGTAGCAATCGCATCGTAGACGCCCGCGAATACCGGGATGCCCGCCGGCAGGTGTGCCTCGACACACCACGGTGCGGTCGTCCGGCCAACCGCTGCACCCATCGGCACAATTGGCGGAATCCAGCCAGGGTCCAATCCCGCGTGCGCAAACTCGCCGGCATCAAATGGCGGCCACGGACCAAACTGCGACGCAAAGACGTGGTCGACAAGCCGCGCGGCTATAAAATCGTACGCCTGAACGACCCGTGCCCGCTCCGAGAATGCACCCGGGTGCGTTTGCGCCAGCCAGCTAACCCTGGGCAGCAGCGAGTAGGTTGAAACCTCGTACCCCAGCCGTTCGGACAATCGCAATCGTTCTGAGTGGTCGCGCTGGTCGGCCCAAGTAAGCGCCGGCGCATGCGGCAGGAGCCCGTCATCGCATACCACCAGCGTCGGCCCCTGGCCGATGACGCAGATGCCCTCGATAGCTGCAGCCTGTTCGTGACGGCGCAGTTCGGCAATGGCGCGGCAGACTGCCGCCCACCATGCCTCCGGATTTTGAACGGCCGCACCTCCCGCGCCGCGCTGCATTGGGTACTCTTGCCGCACAATCAGGGGCGTTCGACCGCCGGCATCAAAAAGTCCGGCCTTGAGTGCATTCGTACCCAGGTCAAGTCCGAGGAGGGTGGTCATGTGAGGAGGTAGACTAGTACTACTCTGTTAGATTGAGCGAAAATCGGCTAGACTGGGGCGCATGGAGAAAACCATGCACATCCCGCAGGTGCCGAGCGAACCGCTTGCCGAACTGGACGAGTTTCTGGAGCCTTTTCGGGTCAAGTTTCGCCGCCGCGAAAGCCAAGAAGCCGTCGAGCGGTATTTGACCGGCCTGTTGAGCGAGCATCCGAACAAGAATTGCGATACGCTGGCGGAACTTGTACCTGGCGCGAGCGCACAGCAACTGCAGGGACTGCTGACGCACATGGTCTGGGATGAAGTGGCGCTGAACCGGCAGCGGGTTGAAGTCCTGTGCGCTTTGCGAACCGAAGGCGACGGTGTGTTGATTTTCGATGACACTGGCTTTGGCAAACAGGGCAAGCACTCGGTGGGCGTCGCACGCCAGTATTCGGGCACGCTGGGCAAGGTCGCTAACTGTCAGGTGACGGTCAATTGCCACTATGCCGAACGGACGCTGGCCTGGCCGGTCGCCAGTCGGCTCTACCTGCCGCAGCGTTGGTGTGACGATACTGAGCGCCGGACGGCGGCGCAGGTGCCGACGGAAATCGCCTTCCAAACCAAAGCCGAGATTGCGTTGGACCTGCTGGATCAGGCGAACGAGTGGCAGGTGCCACATGCCTGTGTGGTGGCCGATGCGGATTACGGCGACAATCCAGCGTTTTTGAACGGACTGGACACCCGCGGCGAGCATTACGTTGTGGCGGTGCGCGCCAATTTCAGTGTCGTGCTGGCGCGCAAAGCCGACGCGCCGGTGTTGCGGGCCGACGAAATCCTGTCGGCGTTGCCGCGCTGGCAGTGGCAAACCATTCGCTGGCGCGAAGGCAGTGACGGCTGGCTGCGCGCCAAGTTTGTGGCGATCCGCTGTTGGCGTGTAGATGGCGACGGCCAACGCCAGATCGGTTGGCTGATTGGTCAACGCCCGAGTCGCGGCGACGGCGACTGGAAGTATTTTTGGAGCAACTATGGGCCTGACACGCCGCTCAGTCTGATGGTCGAATACACCCATCGGCGCTATTGGGTCGAGCAATTTCATGAAGAGGCCAAGAGTCTGCTGGGCTGGGATCAATACCAAGGGCGACTGTGGCCTGGCTTTCATCGCAATACCAATCTGGTCATGCTCAGTTACAGCTTTCTGGTCTGGCTGGAGTGGCGCCAGCGCCAGGCTGCACCGCAACGCGGACGCCCGCGCCAAGCCTTTTCCCCCTCGGCCCGATAGACGACGCCGTTCGCTGGCTGCGATCCACCGTCAACTCGTCGAGCGTTTGCGTGCTAAAGCGTTGGTCGAGTTTCTCAGGCAACTCTATCCGCATACCTTTCATCTAACAGAGTAGTACTAAGGGCTATCCGCGAGCAATAGGAGAGGATAGCCATGAGCCATACACCCGCTGGTAGCATTCGTCAGCATTTTGGGCAGGTAGCTGATCCACGGGTCGAGCGCAGCAAGCAGCACCAGTTGCTGGATATGATCATCATCGCTCTCTGCGCTGTCATTGGCGGTGCGGATAACTGGGTTGAGATTGAGCAATTTGGCAACGACAAGCTCGA
>JBKKAO010000112.1:0-3292 GCA_046714645.1 Burkholderiales bacterium
CGCCTGGGTGGTTGGAACCCCAGCCATGATCGGAGACGTGGCTGCAAGTCAAATCAAGACCATCATGACGTGGCACATCAACGACGCTTCATCCGAATGGGAAAAGCGGCTACTGCATTACGAGAAAAAGTATCAGCCGAAGACGCATATGGATTTTCTACCCACATGGCAGACCATCGATATGTTTGTCCGCGCTTTGGAAAAGGCCGGCAGTGACGATCCCGTCAAGGTGGCCTACGCGCTGGAGGGCATGCACCTCACTTCCTCAACATCGGCTCCAACCGCTTCCACACAGTATCTAGCACCGCCGGCTGAGCCTGCGCGTTGGGATGAATGCCATCGGACTGAAACATTTCCCGTCTTTGCGCGAACCCTTCCAATAGGAAGGGGACTAAGGGCAGGTTGTATTGCTTGGCGGTGGCGGTGAAGGCCTGCGCGAATTCGCGTGCGTAGGGGGCGCCGTAATTGGGTGGAAGGCGCATGCCGGCCAGCAACACTCTTGCTCCACTACGCTTGCAGGCTCGCA
Organism: Burkholderiales bacterium; assembly: GCA_046714645.1. Classification (GTDB taxonomy): domain Bacteria; phylum Pseudomonadota; class Gammaproteobacteria; order Burkholderiales; family SHXO01; genus SHXO01. The sequence goes on from JBKKAO010000112.1 coordinate 527, forward strand.
CGATGGCCCCAAGATTGGCCCTGAGTTGTTCGATGGGATGACCGCGCAAGCCGTCATTGGCGCCCAACTCGAGGATCACGATGGCGGGATGGTGTTGCGCGAGAACGTGGCGGATCCGGTTCTTTCCACCGAGGCTGGTCTCTCCGCTGATGCTGGCGTTGATGACACGATGGGGATAGGTCTGTTGTGCTAGGCGCTTACCGAGCAGATCCACCCAACCCGTCCCGCTGGCCAGCCCGAAGCCTGCCGATAGACTGTCTCCAAAGATAAGGATGGTTGGCGTGTTCGCAAAGGCGCCGAAACACACGAACCAGCTCAGAACAACGCACTTCCTAAAAAAGATCATCATGCACAAGATTGTGCAGGCCGAAGGCCTGACGAAGCAAGTTCAAACCAGCCGCGGCATGCTCACCATATTGGAGGACGTGAGTCTCGTGGTGCATGCGCGCGAGGCCATCGCTATCGTGGGCGCCTCCGGATCGGGTAAGACGACGCTGCTGGGTTTGCTGGCGGGCTTGGACACGCCTAGCTCGGGAAAGGTTTTCTTGGTGGGGCAGGATATCGGTGCGCTCGGCGAGGATGGCCGCGCCAAGGTTCGGCGCCAGCAGGTGGGTTTCGTGTTCCAGAGTTTTCAATTGCTCCCGGCGTTGACCGCTTTGGAAAACGTGATGCTGCCCTTGGAACTTGCCGGAGGCCCGCATGCGCGGGATGCCGCACGGCGATTGATCGAAAGAGTGGGGCTCGCGGATCGTGCGCATCATTATCCGAGGCAATTGTCTGGAGGCGAGCAACAGCGCGTGGCGCTGGCGCGAGCTTTTGCCGGACCGCCGAAGTTGCTCTTCGCCGACGAACCTACGGGTAACCTCGATAGCGCGACCGGCCAGGAAATCATCGATCTCATGTTCGAGTTAAACCGGGAGCAGGGCACCACATTGGTGTTGGTGACCCATGATCTCGCCGTGGCCTCGCGCTGCGGCCGGCGGCTATCATTGGCGGCGGGCAAGTTGGTGGGAGAGGCGCAGTGACCGGCAACCTATTGTCTTTGGCCCTTCGTCTGTTGAGCCGCGAGTGGCGCGCCGGAGAACTGCGCGTGCTGGGACTGAGTCTGTTGATCGCCGTGGGAAGCTTGACCACGGTCGCTTTCTTCTCCGAGCGAGTGCGTTTGGCGTTGACGCAAGAGGCGGCTCAACTCTTGGGTGCCGATCTGCTCGTGATCTCCGACCGTCCCTTGAATCCGGCCTTGAAGTCCCAGGCCGAAACACTGCGATTGAAGACCATGAGCGTGGTTCGTTTTCCCAGCATGGCGCAGCACGGGAAGCAGACCCTGCTCACCGGTATCAAGGCCATCGACGGACATTACCCTCTCAAGGGGAAGCTCACGGTGAAGGTCCTTGCCGGCCAGGTTCCCACGAAGCCCGATGCCGTGCCTGCTCCGGGAACCGTATGGGGCGATGAGCGCGCCCTGGCGCGCCTCGGGGCGGCCTTGGGCGGCGCGCTCATCCTCGGGGAGCGGACCTTCAGGCTGAGCGCGATCCTGGTGGATGATCCGGACACCGCCATCGGATTTCTGAATCTTGGGCCCCGCATCATCATGAACCTGGAGGATTTGCCCTCCACGGGTTTGATTCAGTCCGGTAGCCGTGTGAGTTACCGGCTAGGGGTGGCGGGCCCCAGTGCGGCGGTGGAAGCTTTTCGGGCCTTCGCCAAGACCCAGATCGGGCCGGGCCAGCGCGTGGAAGACGTGCGCGAAGCAAGGCCGGAGATCCGTTCGGCGCTGGAGCGCGCGGAGAAGTTTCTCGGGTTGGCTTCCTTGATGAGCGCGGTGATCGCGGCGGTGGCCATCGCGCTGGCGGCGCGCCGCTATTTGCGCCGGCATTTGGATAGTTGCGCCATCATGCGCTGCTTTGGCGCCTCGCAGGGTTTCATCCTGGGTCTTCACGCGCTCCAGTTTCTGGTCTTGGCGCTTAGCGCCAGCGCCTTGGGGTGTGCGTTCGGATACGCGGCGCAGGAGGTGCTTGCCTCGTTCATGGCGCCCGTGGTGAGTGTCTCACTGCCGCCGCCGGGTTGGATGCCCGCGTTGCAGGGCATGGTGGCGGGCGTTGTGTTGTTGGCGGGCTTTGCCCTTCCGCCCTTGGCGGGCTTGCGCAAGGTATCCACCTTGCGGGTGCTGCGCCGGGATATGGGCGTGCCTGATGGCATCACCGCTGGTGGCTATGTGTTGGGATTAGGGGCACTGTGCGCCTTAGTATTGTGGCAGGCGCAAGATCTCACACTGGGAACTTTCGTCCTGCTCGGCATCGCGGGTGTGATCGTGGTGGCAGCTCTCACAACCTGGGTGGCGATGGAGGTGCTCACGCGTGCAGGAAGAGGCTGGGGATTCGCGATACGCTTTGGCGTTTCCAATTTACAACGGCGTCCCCTGAGCAGCATCACTCAGGTGGTGGCGCTGGGCGTGGGCATGATGGCTTTGATTCTGTTGACCATGACGCGCGCCGATCTTTTGGAAAGTTGGAAGCGCAGCCTTCCCGCGGACGCGCCCAACCGCTTCTTGGTGAATGTGCAACCCGACCAGGTGGCGGGTATCGGCGAATTTCTCCGCGGCGAGGGATTGTCCGCGCCGGCACTCTATCCCATGGTGCGCGGCCGCCTGGTGGGCATCAACGCACGCGAGGTGAGTTCCACGAGCTTCACCGAAGACCGTGCCAAGCGGCTCATGGACCGGGAGTTCAACTTGTCATGGGCCGAGCGCCTGCCACAGGACAACGC
>JBKKAO010000113.1:0-7937 GCA_046714645.1 Burkholderiales bacterium
GGATGAAAGCCTGGTGGAAGCCGCGCGTGACCTGGGTGCCTCGCCCTGGAAGGCCTTTCGGCTGGTGACCCTCCCGCTCATCATGCCGGGGGTGATCGCGGGGGCGCTGATGGCTTTCACGCTCTCCATCGACGATTTCGTGATTACGTACTTTACCGCGGGCGCGGACGCCATGACACTGCCGCTAAAGATCTACACGATGGTTAAGGTCACCGTCACACCAGAAGTCAATGCGGTGTCGACTCTCTTGATGTTGGTGACGTTGCTGCTGATACTGATCGCCTCCAAGCTTTCGCCCAATGTGCTTCGCCAGGCCGACTAATTCAACCAATTCGATAGGAGACAGATGAAACCACTTCTAGTCCTCGCGCTTTCCCTAGCCAGCCCTTACGCCTTCGCCAAGGACGACGTGCTGCACCTCTACAACTGGAATCAATACATCGACCCGCAAACGGTGGCGCGTTTCGAGAAGGCCTGCGTCTGCAAGGTCAAGCAGAGTTATTTTGGCGATAACGAGGAACTGGTGGCCAAGCTGGCCGCGGGCGCCAAGGGCTACGATGTCTTGGTGCCGACCTCGAACTACGTTCAGGGGATGGCCAAGAATGGGCACATTCAGGCTTTGGATGCGGCGCAAATTCCAAACCTGAAGAACATCGCACCCGCGTACCTCAATACGCCGTTCGATCCGGGCAATAGGTACTCGGTGCCCTATGCCTATACCATCACCATGCTAGGCTACAACGAGCAGAAGATGAAAGAACTGGACATCACGGTGGATTCCTGGGCGGCGATCTTCGATCCCCGGATCCTGGAGAAGATCAAGAAGAAGGTGACGGTCCTGGATAGCCAAAACGAGTTGATGGCTGCGGCGCTGCGCTTCCTGGGCTACTCAGTGAACGAACGCGATCCCAAGAAGTGGGAGGAAGCTAAGGCGGCGATCTCAAAGGCCAAGCCCTATTGGTCGGCCTTCAAGGCCACTGGCTATATCGAGGATCTTGCCGCCGGGCGCTCTTGGCTGGTCCACGGCTATTCCAACGATATCTATCAGGCCGACTTGGGCGCCCAACAAGCCAAACAGAAGTTCCGCATCCGCCACGCTCTACCCAAGGAGGGGGCGGTACTTGCCTTGGATGCCATGGTCATTACCAAGAACGCGCCCCGCCCGGATCTGGCGCATCAGTTCATCAACTTCATGCTGGAAGGCCAGAACTCCGCCGATCTCACCAATATGATGGGCGCGGGCAACCCCAATGCCCAGGCTCAGCCCTTCATCAAGCCCGAGATCAAGGACATGAAGGCCATCTTCCCCGATGCCGAAGCGGCCAAGAAACTGGAGATGCTGACCGACATGAGCGCTGCCCAACGCCGCTTGCTCAATCGCCTATGGACGCAGATCAAGGCGAAGAAGTAAGCTGAAAAGCCGCCTCGAATTCCGCTAGAAAGCGTTTTAGTTCTTCGCTCGGGAGTAAGTTGATTCCGCCTGCTCCCGAACGTCCTCCGCCCGTAGGGAATTTTCTGCAAAAAACATCGGCCCCTTTGGGTCTGGCGACAGGCGCGCGTACGCTTACCAAATAGCCCCCCTGTTTCGGTATGAGAATGGCATGGGCGCGCTCAGGATGTTCTTGTGCCAGGCGATTAGCGAGCACACCGTTAATTCGCCGCGTCCAAGGCTCGTCCGGTAACGCCAAGGCGAAATGCGATGTCGTGGCAAGCATCGGGGCTCGTTTGGCGGACAGTTCGAGGTCCTGCCGGTATCCAGTTCGGAGTTGCTGAAAGGCCGGATCGTCCCGGGCGAAGGCACGGGGATCGAGAAAGGCTTGCATGCGCTCGTAGAGCGCTGCGGGGTGGAAATGCAAATCCTCCAAGGATTCGCCGTAGGCGTTGTAGTTCAGGGCCTCGCCCAATTCGCGCAGTACATCGCGCTCGGTAGCAACCAGCCCTAAGTCCTGGCAAAGATGTTCCGCCACCCGGGAAAGCCCATCACCGAAGGCGGCAGTGATTGCCCACAATCGATACTCTCCCTCCAGGTACTCATCCACCAATAGGCTCGTGCACACGTCCGCTTCGGTGCGAATGTGCGCTCGCAAGGCAGGATGTTCCGGGATTTCACCGGCGAAATGATGATCGAAGTACCGGCAACTCGCCCCCGCCGCCAGCGCCTTGTTAAGCCCCGCGCGATTCTGATCCAGCCCGATGTCGAGCACCGTGAGTTGATCGCCGGCGGCGACTTGCGCACGTTCCACCAGTACTGTGTCGCGCTTGACACCGGTGATTTTGACGGCGGATCGGGGATCGGCCAGGCGCAATTGGTGCAAGGCACACAGTCCATCCGCGTCGCCATTGAAGATATCAAAGTACGTCATGGGTGCTTTCCAAAAGAACAAGCCGCTGGAACACGGCGGTTACAGGTGGCATGATGCCACGCAGATCATGAGCGCCACAGATCCCTTTTCCGATCCCGGATTGGCTTACGGTGCGCCGGCCAAAGCCGGTTCTCATCTCTTACCCTTCCTGATGGGCGCCTACGCCTTGCTCATCATTGACGCTAGCCTCTATCCTTTCTTCGGTTGGCGGGCGCCCGCCGAGTTACCCTGGACTTTCCTCACGGCCGGCTGGCCACGTTATCTCCATGCCTGGGAGATTCCGCTCAACGTCGCGGGTTACCTCCCCCTAGGATTCTTGCTAGCGCTACATTTCCTGCCCCGCCACCGCTGGCGCTGGAGTATGGTTCTTTCCTCGATAATCGGTTTGGCATTGAGCTTTTGTCTGGAGTCCCTACAAAACTATCTCCCCACACGAATCGCGTCCAACCTGGACTTGGGCAGCAACGCGCTGGGCGCCTTTCTTGGCGCCGCCGCCGGCTGCGTCATGGACGAAACATGGTCCCTACGGGCACGATTGCACGCCTACCGGTCTCGCAGAGTATCGCGCGGCGTGGTGGCGGATTTCGCCATCACGCTCACACTGATTTGGCTTTTTGTTCAAATCAACCCCGAGATCGGATTCCTGGGCACTGGCGATCTGGGAACCCTTCTGGGCCACGGGAATGGACTGCCCTACAGCGCGAGGACTTACTTTTTTTCAGAAACGCTGCTCACCGCCATGAACTTGATTAGCATCTGTGCCCTCTTGGGCGTACTCACGCTATCGCGACGGTCCTGGGTTGGCGGGGTAGCGATTCTATTGAGTTGCGGAGCACTGCTTAAGGCCTTGGCAGCGCAGGCGCTGCTGAGAACCCCTCAACCACTGGTGTGGCTGACCCCTGGCCTCGCCGCAGGCGTGCTATTGGGAGCCATCATTCTCGCTCTCTGGCGTTGGAAGGGAGGAAAATCCATGAAGGCGCTGGGTTTGGGCGCTCTTCTGGGTGCCAGCCTGCTCTCTGGGGTGATGCCAGTTAATCCTTACCTCGCCATCATCGTGCAGCCCATCTCCCACGGTCACGTTTCCAGTATCAACGGGGCAACCTGGTGGGTGGCCCAGTTGTGGCCTTGGCTGGCCCTCTTGTGCCTACTCAAGTTACCTCCCGTGCATTACGCAAACTCTCCTGTTGAGGATGACTCGGGGCGCTAGACGCAAGGAGCCGCAATGGCGAGTGCCCTTGCTCGCGGCTCTTCTATATTGCGATGGCGCCGATGCGGCAGACGTGCTGCGTTTTGAGGACGTCGTAGAGAGCGTCAGCACCTGCCAGATCGATATCAGCTTGTACCGGCCCTTATTGACAAGTTCGGAGGCAATCTTGATCAACCTGCCTTCCTCGGGCGCCCTATCGGGCATTCTCGTCACGCAGTTCTACTTCGCACCGGGACGTAACGGCAAGCATGACGACTATGGCGTGGTATTCAACGCCCCTTTCTCTCAGGTGGCCAGCACCTTTCCGGATCTCGCTGGAAGCGTGATCCTCAACGCTCGCGAACGAGATCTCGTTCCCCTGGCGAGGGAAACCGGAAACCCTCGAAACAAGAGCCAGACTTTGCTCATTTGCCGCGGCGGCGTATCCATCTAGCGTAGCGCGCCGCGCATCTCACCCGTTCAAACCATGCGGGTTCATCACTTGGATTCAAAGCCTTTGTCAGTTTGCTATTCAGCATATCGGCATATGCGCCGATATCTCCGCCAGGTAAGTACATAACAAAGGGATGGGCTGGTATGCAAAGGTCGTCGCGCTTTTCCGCTGAGGCAGATGGGAGAGGAACGAATTACTTCTCGGCTTGTGGATTGTTCTGAGCCTCTAACGGCTAACCAATGCGCCGACAGTCCAGTTTTCACGGCCACCCGCCTGCGCGGGTGTTAGTGGCCGACGATAACGCGGATTTGCGCGAGCTCGTTGCCCACCAAGTTCGCAAACTGGGAGTAGAGGTCTTGCTCGCGTGCAATGGCCAGGAGGCCATGGAGATGGCGCTCATGCATAACCCCGAATTGGTACTCATGGATCTAGAAATGCCGGTATTAAATGGTGTGGATGCCGCGGCCCAGTTGCGCGCCCGAGGGTTCGAAGGTGTCATCGTAGCCTTTACCGCCCACGATGACGGGCCCCGAATCGAAGGCGCCTTGGCTCAGGGTTGCAACGCCGTGCTCAAGAAACCCCTGTCGGCGACGAAACTGCGCGCTCGCATGGCGGAGTTCTTGGCCGCGCGCGCTGGCAGCACCGCGGTTTAAGTAATGAGGCTCACGTAATGCCCGTCACGCAAACGGTCGCTAGCACTCCGGAGATCTGCGTCGTGGATCACGACGTCTTCGGCCTCGCGAAAAAGTTTCTCGACCGGCAAGCCCGGGCGGTGAGCGGGCTCTGGATCGCGATACGGGAAAGGGATTTTGAACGGATTAGAAAGACAGGTCACGACCTGAAGGGCTCCGGTGGGGCCTATGGGTTCGATGGGCTGTCGAACCTCGGTACGGCACTAGAGGTCGCGGCTGGGGAAAAAGATGGAGACTTGGTCGAGCAGTTGCTCGCGAGCTTGGAAGAGAAACTCGCTTCTGTGGAGCTGAGGGCCGCTTCCCCCGAGCATCAAGATATCGCTGCGAAGAAAAACGCGGCGGTGAGTACTACAACCTAGGGCACTCACGCACTTTAAGCGCGAAGGGAGTAAGGAAAGGTCATGCTTGCAATCGTAAGATCGACTATGCGGGTTGCGTTGTTGGAGGACGATCCCAACCAATCCGAACTCTTGGCTCGTTGGCTAGAGATGGCGGGACACCGCTGCCACGCCTTCGATAAAGGTGCTGAGTTGTTAAGGGAGCTTGAGCACGAAACCTACGACGCGCTAATTCTCGACTGGGGAGTACCTGATGTCAACGGCGTGGATGTACTACGACGGCTACGGCAGAAGCTTCGCCACCACACCCCCGTGATATTCGTTACGGCTCGCCAGCAGGAAGAAGATATCGTCAGCGCCTTGAAGCAAGGCGCAGACGACTACATGGTGAAACCCGTACGCCGCCATGAATTTCTAGCGCGCGTGGAGGCCGTTGCCCGCCGAACCCGAGCCCTCACACCGGAGAACAGCAGTTTCGAGGCGGAGAATTTCCGCGTCGATATGCAAACCCGTACTCTGAGCAAGAATGAGCAGGCCTTGGAGCTCACCACCAAGGATTTCGAACTGGCCACGCTGTTTTTGCGCAATATTGGACGCCTCATGTCGCGCGGTCATATCCGCGAGATGGTGTGGGGATTGGATGCCAACGTCACCTCGCGGACTTTGGACACCCATGTCAGCCGGGTCCGTAACAAACTGGGGCTCACGCCCGAGACCGGCTGGCGCTTGGCCGCCGTGTACCGCTACGGTTATCGCTTAGAACAACTGAACAAACCACGCCCGAGTATTCCGGACGACGAGTAGCCTGACATTCCTTGGCGCCCCGTACAAGGCGCCAAGGCTATAATCGGCCGCCTCTGGATTTCAGACGCGGCCGATGTCTTTTGATTCCCCCCCCTATTACCAACGACATATCTTTTTCTGTTGCAACCAACGCGACGATCCGGCGCGTGCTTGCTGCAACAACCATGGCGCGCAGGAGATTCGCGACTACGCCAAGTCTCGCGTGAAAGCGCTGGGCTTGAGCGGCAAAGGCAAAGTGCGGGTCAATCAGGCGGGTTGTTTGGACCGCTGCGAGGAAGGCCCGGTCATCGTGGTCTATCCCGAAGCAGTCTGGTACACCTATGTCGATCGCAATGATGTGGACGATATCATCGACGAACACCTAGTCAACGGCCGCTTAGTCGAGCGTTTGCGGATCTAATCCTTTGAACGCCGAACGCGTTCTCATCGACGGCCCAGCAGGAAGGCTGGAAGTCGCCATTAACGACCCCGGTGAGCAGCGCCGCGGGATCGCACTCATCGCCCACCCGCATCCGCTCTACGGCGGCACCTTGGACAATAAGGTCGTGCAAACCCTCGCCAAGGCCATGGTTGCACGAGAATATGTCGCGCTGCGGCCCAATTTTCGCGGGGCCGGTGCCAGCGAGGGTGTTTATGACGAAGGCCGCGGGGAAGCGGAAGATCTGCGTGCAGTGATCCACTACGCCCGCGCGAGATATGGAGATCTGTCCCTGGTGCTGGCTGGATTCTCCTTTGGCGCCTTCGTGCAATCGAAAATCGCGCCTGAACTGAAGCCGCAATGGATGGTATTGGTGGGGCCTGCCGTGGGTCGCTTCGAGGTCGCTTCCGTACCCGCCAACACGCTCCTCATACACGGCGAGTTAGATGACGTGGTGCCGCTCAAGGAGGTATTCGAATGGGCTCGCCCCCAGCAATTGCCCGTGGTGGTGTTTCCCGGCGCGGGGCACTTTTTTCACGGGTCCCTCATGGAGCTGCAAAGAGTCGTCGTCAATGCGTTCCCGAGCTAGCCGATGCTTTGGTTAAAGTCCCTTCACATTATCTTCATGGTGACTTGGTTCGCGGGCCTGTTCTATCTACCTCGCTTGTTCGTCTACCACGCCATGAGCGAGGATTCCGTGAGTCTTGAGCGATTCAAGGTGATGGAACGAAAACTCTATTTCGGCATCATGACACCCGGCGCGGTGTTGACCTTGGTGTTCGGCGTCTGGCTTTGGCTGGGTTACGGATTCGGCGGTCTCTGGTTGAATGCCAAACTCGCGTTGGTCGCGGTGCTCGTAGCCTACCACCTCTATTGCGGTAAGCTGGTCTCGGACTTCAAGAACAACCGGAACTCGAACACCCATGTCTACTACCGATGGTTCAATGAAGTGCCTGTGCTGATTCTTTTCGCCATCGTTTTTCTGGTCGTATTGAAACCCTGATGGCTATGCGAGCGCTCTTTGCGCTGCTGTGCATTCTCGCCGCCCCGGCGGTCGCGCAAGACCGAAGCAGCGCACGCATCCTATTACAAAGTACGCTCACTGCTGGATTGAGACATCACGACGCGAAGGCCGTGTGGGAGAGCTTGCACGTTGGCGACCCCTTGACGCTCGTGCGAGAGGCCAGCAATCCTCACGATGGCAACGCCGTGCGGGTCGACTGGAAAGACAAGACCCTAGGTTATCTACCCAGAACGCAGAACACCTTCGTCGCCAGACAACTGGATCGCGGCAACCGTCTCGAAGCACGCATCACCGCGTTGGGAAAGTATCGCAATCACCGGCGTAAGCTGGAGATCGAAATCTTCGCACCGCTCTAAGGCGCACCCCATAAAATTTCGATGGCGCTTTGAACCTTCTCGGCGGACATGGTCTGCAGGCACTGGCTATAACTGTTGACGTGACGGTCACAGCCCTCCAAGAAACACGGCACGCATGTCCCTTCGCCTTGCACGAGGACCACGTTGCCCGCGCGTTGCGTACCCCTCACCGCATAAGGATTGCTGCCAGCATCGTGATTCTTAGGCCATGGCCCCCACTTGATGGGATTGGACGGTCCAAACAAGGCTACCGTCGGGATGCCTAGGGCGGCGGCCAGATGGGTGGCCACCGTGTCCGGGCC
>JBKKAO010000114.1:0-2867 GCA_046714645.1 Burkholderiales bacterium
AACCGGTTTGCGCGCCGAGACCCTCGGATCATATACACATGACCGGGGGTCTGTTTTCTCAAAGAAGCGGTAAAGCCCTTGCATCCCGGGACCACATTATCAATTTGCCTGCTTGCCGCGTGTGCGGTAACGCACAGAAAATCGCCAGCTCTTCGCGTACCCTTGAATCATGGCCCGATCGATTCGTTTTCGAGCCCGTGGCGGCCCCCGTAACTTCGTGCGTTGCACGCTGGCGACGGAACGCAACATCAACTTAAAAGGAGTATCGAACGTGGGTAAATATGTTCTCGGTTGGGTCTTGGGTGTGCCGGTTATCGTGCTGGTCATTGTCTATATGCTTTTTAATTAGGACGCGCAGCGAGTTCAGCCGCGACTTGGCGTTTATCGCACATCGGACAGCAGCCGGCTCACTTCCTTCTTGACCACGGCGTAGCACTCGCACGTGGCGGCCTCCAGACCGGTCCGGTCAAGCACTGAAATATGGCCGCGGCGGTAGCGAATAAAACCGGCGCGCTGCAATCTTCCGGCGGCCTCCGTAATACCTTCACGGCGCACGCCGAGCATGACGGCGATCAATTCCTGAGTCAGCACCAACTCGCTCGAGGGGACCCGATCGAGGGTCAACAACAGCCACCGGCACAGCCGCTGCTCTACAGAATGGTGCCGGTTGCAGGCCGCCGTCTGGCTCATCTGTGTAATCAGCGCCTGGGTGTAGCGCAGTAACAAGCGCTGCATCAAACCGGCGCGTTTGAATTCCTGCTTCAGCAAGCGGCTCTCCAGGCGGTATGCGTGGCCCGCGACCTGCACCACGGCCGAGCTCGGCGTGGTGTCCCCTCCCATGAATAGCGCGATACCCACCACGCCTTCGTTGCCCACCCCCGCGGTTTCGGCCGCTTCGCCAGACTCCGTTACGTAATGTAGCGAAACGACGGCGTCGGTGGGGAAATACGCGTGCAGCATCCTTCCGCCGGGTTCGTAGAGGACTTCTCCGACACGCAGCGGGACCCCTTCCAAATGGGGAGCCAATCGCTCGAAATCCGCCGTGGGCAGCGCGGCGAGAAGCTGGTTTTGACTTGGGTTAGGGTGTGAAAGCATCCTTAGTGGTAATTTCTAGGACGATTCCGCGGTAACCGATGAAACGTGCAGACCGGTTGAACATCGGCTCTCCGCTCACCCGAAACTTTTGTTGCGCGCCGTCGGCCTTGACACGACTGAAGACGAAATCCAAAAATGGCTGCCGGGCTGCAATCTTTCCCTGAAGCATCTCGCGCTCGGCCTCATTCCAGCCCGTCCCCTCGTCATCGCTTCTCTCGCCCGCCAAGGCTTCGACCCGGATTCCGAGCATCTCCAGGACCGGGCCGGAAACCTTGGTAAAGGCCCCGTTCTCATCCTGCTCCCAGTCCCAATCGGAGGCCAGTTCGGTCAGACTACGATAGCGGGCTTCGCTTTCGCGCAGCTCCGCGGTGCGTTCCTGCACCGTGTGTTCCAGCACTTTGTTGTAATTTTCGAGTTGTTTGTACAGCAGCCGCACTTCGAGCATGTTGTGGATGCGCGCCTTGACTTCGACCAGATCGAAGGGTTTGCTGATGAAATCCTTGGCGCCGGCTTGCAACGCGCGCAGCTTGTGACCGGGTTGGGCGGTGATCACGAGGACGGGAAGATAGTCGTCCGCATCGTTGGTCTTGAGGCCTTCCATCACCTGGAATCCATCCATTCCCGGTATCTGCAGGTCGAGCAGGATCAGATCGTAGCGGTTCTTGCGATGCAGCGCGCAGACCTCCCGCGGATTCATGGTCGAGGCAACGCACGCGTAGCCGGTGTCGCGCAGCAATTGCTCCAGCAGGCTGACATTGGCCTCCTGATCGTCGACGATAAGGATACTGGCGTTGAGAATGTCGGATGCACCGATCATCATGCTTTTTCCCTTTTGTTTAGTTGGTCCGATCGCGTTTTCGCGAATTCCAGCGCCACATCCAGCGTATCCATGAACTGGTTGACCTTGATAGGTTTGGTGATATACCGGAAGAACCCTGCCGCCAGACCTTGCTCGAGATCGCGGGGCATGGCATTGGCGCTGAGCGCCACCACCGGAATGTGTGCTGTTGCCGGGTCTCCGGCCAGGATTCTTAGCGCCGCAAAGCCGCGCATCCCAGGCAGATGGATGTCCATCAGGATGACATCCGGCTGAGAGGCGCGCGCAATCTCGACGCCGTGGTTGCCGTCCCGCGCGCTCAGAAAGTGGATATCGGGCCGGCGCGCGATGAGATCCTCGACCAGCATCTGATTGGCGGGGTTGTCCTCGACATAGAGCAGGGTGCGAAACGGCGCGCCGGCTTGAACTTGTACCGAGACGGCAGCCGCGGGCTCTTCCGCGCCGGCAGCCGTTTGCGGTTCAGCAGCCAAGTTCAATTCGATCCAGAACACACTGCCCTCGCCGGGCGTGCTTTGCACTCCTATGCCGCCCCCCATCATTTCGACCAGGCGCTTACTGGTCACGAGACCAATACCCGTGCCTTCCTGGCCGGACGCCTCTTGCCCGAGACGATTGAACGGCTCGAAAAGCCGGGCCACTTGATCCGCAGTCAAGCCTTCGCCGGTGTCCTTGACACTGATCCGAATGCGTTCCGCGGTGCTCGCGGTGCAGTCCACGACGACCGCCCCGCCCGTCTTGTTGTATTTGACCGCGTTGGAAAGCAAGTTGATGAGAACTTGCTTCACCCGGGTGCGGTCGGCGATGACAAAGTACGGGCACTCGATCTCGGAAAAGGTTATGCGGATGCCGCGCATTTGCGCCTGCGGTTCGATCATGGCCTGGCATTCGCGCACGACTTCGTTGAGCAATACCGGTTGCATCGACAGGGGAAGCT
>JBKKAO010000115.1:0-2705 GCA_046714645.1 Burkholderiales bacterium
GCCCAAGAGCTCCCAAGGTCCGGTGAAGCAAGCAAAGGCAGGGGAAGCGCACAAAGCGAAGACCTTTAAGCCAGTTCCCAAGCCGGGAGCTTGAGTCCTGCAATGAATCTATCCCGCCGGCTCGTCCTGGGTTTGAGTGTTGCCGGTCTTAGCCATGCCTTGGGTGTGCGCGCTGTGGACGAGCCTCCGGATGAAGGCCGTCCCAAGTTCTTTCTCATTCCCGCGCAGCCCACGGACGATCCACAGCGTATCGAAGTGCGGGAGTTTTTCTATTATGGCTGCGGCGCGTGTTACGCCTTCGAGCCCTATTTGCGCGAGTGGGAGCAGGACAAGGCCACCGACGTGTTGCTGGTTCGCACCCCCGCGTTGCGCACCACGCGCTGGATTCCTCTAACCAAGGTCTATTTGGTCCTGCTTAAACTCGGCGCCCACGTGCGTTTTCACCAGGATGTGTTCGACGCCTATCACTTCGACAGCATCGATCTCGGCGACGGTGATGTATTTGCCGATTGGGCGCAGACCAAGGGCTTGGATCGAAACTTGGTGCGTAGGACCTGGGATGCGAAGGAGATCGCCATCGCCCTGGAACTCACTCATACCGCCACACGGCGCTATGGTGTGCAAGGTGTTCCGGCGCTGGTGGTGGATGGCCGTTTCCTCACCTCCCCTTCGCTGGCCGGCGGCCCGAAAGAAACCCTCGCGCTGGTCAATTCGCTGATCGATCGACGCCGGCGGGAGCGCGAAGCGGCCTAGCTCGTAAGGCCGATTCCCAGAGTACCGCTCGAATGTTCAATTACTTTTTCTTCTTGTGATCCTCGATGGCCTGCTTGAGTTGCTTTTGCTCCTCGCAGGGGATGGGCGAACACAGGCGGTTTAGCTCCGCCAAATGCAGTTCCGCCTCTTTTAGTTTTCCAGACATCAAATAAGCCTCGCCGATGTACTCGTGCGCGTGCCTGTGTTTAGGATTCAACTTCAGGGCTTCCAGGTAGTGCTGGAAGGCCATGTTCAAGTCACCGAGCTTACGAAAAGAGTAGCCCAGAAAATTTCTCGCGTCGGCGTTGTTAGGATCGGCGGCTACCGCCTTTTCCAGGAATGCCACGGCCTTTTTCCAGTCTTGTGCCTGAATGGCGTTCTTTCCCTCCTGGAAATTCGCGTCGTTGCTCTCGGCCTCCATGTCGCCTAGATTGGCGTGGGCGCTGAGCACCGTAGCCAGGGCAGTTACCAACGCGAAGCAACGAAATGCGGCATTCATACTTATCTCCTTACAAAAAGTTGCACTGCTCGAGCTCCTCGGTCACCGCCCGGTAGTCCGCCGCGCCTTGACTCCAGGGCGCGAAGGCCAGCACGTCCTTGCCGTGCATGGGGCTCTCCGCTAAGTGGACGTTTTCTTTGATCACGGTTCGGCACACCTGTTCCCCGAAGGCTTCGTTGAGCCTCCGCAGAATCTCATGGGAGAGCTTACGGCGCCCATCGAAGCGCGTCACTAGCACGCGGCGCTGAAATTTTCGGCCCAGCCGGGTTTCCAGCACATCCAAGGAAAGCTGAGTTTATTGATACTTTCCAGGGACAGATAATCCGCCGATACGGGCATGAGCACCCGATCGGAAGCGAGCAATGAGTTCAAGGTGAGCCCACCCAGCATGGGGCAGCAATCGATCAACACCGACGAGCGCGCTTGAGCCGGAATCTTATCCATTCCCTCCTTCCGCAGCAATTACCGTGTTCATTGAAGGGATTGGCCGAAACGATGAGATAGGGTCTTTGAAAACCCGGGCCGGAGCCGGTTGGCTCAGGCACAGACGCCCACAAACCTCGCCTCTATGCACTACCATTTCGCCCGCGGCACTGAGCGACTTTGAAGCGAAGCCACCTCGCTATCAAGGGAGGACGCTTCCCCCTCTGGGCCGTAGACCTCATTAATCCTTGAGTCATCGAGAAGATTGCCTCCTGGTACGATGCCGCGCATTTATTTCGGCTTGGTCGGGTAGACCACAATGAAATTGTCGCGGTTCGGCATCTTCACCTGCGGTAATGTTTGCGCATTCATCACGTCCTGAGCCCCGATGATGCCGTTGAGGTGCAGGAGGTACGCCGTCACGGCGTATGCCTCCTCGTTGGTCAGTGATTGCGACCGGGTGTATGGCATCGCCCGGCGGACATAGTCGAAGACGGTGGTCGCATAGGGCCAGTAACTCCCGATGGTACGCACGGGACTTTTGCTGGTGAGCGTGCCCTGCCCACCGACCAACTGGTCGTTCGGCTTCCCGGCGCCTTGCTCGCCGTGGCACGACTGGCACTTCTGAGTGTAAACGAACGCGCCCTGTTCTGACGTGCCGTTCCCGGGGGGCAGCCCGGTGCCGTCGGGTGGGATGCTGATGTCCCACCCGGAGATCTCGGTCGGCGTGGCCGGGCGTCCGAGATTGGGGGTCTCCTGGGCCGCGCTACGAGTGTGTCCGGCGAGAGCAAGGAGCACGATTACGACAGCAGTCAAGCTATGCGTAGACATTTTTCACCTCACCGTTTGTCGCTATCTGCCACGCCTGGATCGCGTTGTAGTGGAAGATGGCGTTGGTGCCATGCGCGCCTACCAGGGCGTCGCGCGTCGGCTGGACCGCACCGCTGTCGTCGGTGGCACGGCTCTTCAGCACGGTGGGAGCCCCGTTCCACTTCCAGGCGATGCGGAAGCGCGTCAGGGCCCGGGGCAA
>JBKKAO010000116.1:0-15098 GCA_046714645.1 Burkholderiales bacterium
CGGTCATGGTGTTGGTCTATGTCTACTGTGTGGCGAGTGCATTTCCCGGTGCTTTCGTTAAGGTTCTCCCCATGCTTGGGGTAGGCGTCATGATGTTAGTGTTGAGCATCGAAGGGGATCTTCTAGAGTCTTGGTTGAAGCGCGTCGCGGGAGTCAAAGATAGCGGAAAGCTGCTACCTGGGCATGGCGGTGTGCTCGATCGCATCGATGCCTTGACCGGCGCCCTACCCATCGCGGTTTTCGTGATTTGGCTCCTGCGCGCACAGCCCTAGCGTCCAATCCTGAACCTGTCCTCATGACCCCACGCAATCTCTGCCTTCTGGGCGCCACCGGCTCCATCGGGAGCAATACCCTGGCGGTGGTCGATCGCCATCCCGAGCGCTTTCGCGTGATGGCGGTGGCGGGGGCCACCAGCGTTGAGCGTATGGTGGAGATCTGCCGGCGTTACGCCCCGCGCGTGGCGGTGATGGTAGAGGAGGCCAGCGCCGTGGAGTTGCGAGCGCGCTTGGGTGTGTTGAGACTCTCCTGTGAGGTACTTTCGGGATCTGCGGCCTTGGCCGAGATCGCGAGCGCGCCGGAGTTCGATACGGTGGTCGCCGGAATCGTCGGCGCGGCTGGGTTGGAAGCCACCTGGGCGGCCGTCTCCTCGGGCAAACGCGTACTGCTCGCCAACAAAGAAGCCCTCGTCATGGCGGGACGCCTGTTTATGCGCCAGGTTGAGCGCTCCGGTGCGCAATTGCTCCCCATCGATAGCGAACACAACGCGATCCTACAGGCGCTACCGGATCGCTTCGGGGGCCAGATCGCGCCCTTGGGCGTGAGGCGCATCATCTTGACGGCCTCGGGCGGGCCGTTTCGCACCAAGCCGCTGAGCGAGTTGGCGTGCGTGACCCCGCAACAGGCCTGTGCCCATCCGAACTGGGTGATGGGACGCAAGATTTCGGTAGACTCCGCGACCATGTTGAACAAGGGCCTCGAGGTGATCGAGGCGAGATGGTTATTCGATGCGGCGCCGGAGATGATCGACGTCGTCGTCCATCCGCAAAGCGTGATTCATTCGATGGTGGAGTACGTGGATGGCTCCGTACTGGCGCAATTGAGCCATCCCGATATGCGCATTCCTATCGCCCATGCATTGGCTCATCCGGAGCGTATCGAATCCGGTGCCAAGTACCTGGATATCGTGGGCTTGTCCAAGCTCGAGTTTGAGCCCCCAGACTTGGACCGGTTTCCCTGCCTTAGGCTGGCTTACGCGGCCTTACATGCACGAAGCGATGCGCCCATTGTGCTCAACTCCGCCAACGAAATCGCGGTGGATGCGTTTCTCAATGAACGGGTGCGTTTCACTCAAATTCCGCGGATCATCGAGGAAACCCTCAAACGCATACGGCTACCGGAACCAAATTCTCTCGAAGAAGTCATGGATATTGACAGGCAAGCGCGGCAAGAAGCCCGCCGCCAAGTAGCACTACTAAGCTCGAGCCATTCGTCTTTGGCGCGACTGATTTCCTACCCTCACTAACGCGCATGTCCCTACTGTTTACTATCATCGCCTTTGTCGTCGCGCTGGGCACGCTCATTGTCGTACATGAGCTGGGACACTACTGGGTCGCACGCTGGTGCAACGTGAAGGTACTGCGTTTCTCCCTGGGTTTCGGAAATCCCCTTCGAACCTGGGTGCGTGGAGAGGACCGGACCGAGTGGTGTATCGCTGCCTTTCCACTGGGCGGCTACGTCAAGATGCTCGATGAGCGCGAAGGCCCGGTGATGCCCTCGGAAAGGCACCGGGCATTCAACTGCCAGACCGTGGGGCGGCGCATCGCTATCGTGAGCGCGGGACCCATTGCCAATTTTCTGTTGGCCATCGTGCTTTATTGGGTACTGTTTCTCCATGGTGTGCCGGGGATGAAACCCATGGTGGGCGAACCCCTGCCGAATACGCCTGCCGCGGCGGCGGGGTTCGCGGACGGGGAGACCATCACGCGGATTGGCGAGAAAGAGGTAAGGACCTTCCAAGACCTGCGCTGGCAACTGCTGGAGATCGCCGTTGCGAGGGAGTCAGCACGGATCGAAACGCGTAATCAACGTAACGAAATCAACCTTCGTGACCTGGATCTTTCTTCTTTGAAACCGGAGGATCTCGACGGCGATTTTCTGGAAAAGGCTGGTTTGGAGCGCTACGAACCGGTGACTTCTCCGGTCGTCGGCACGGTGGTCGAGGGGCGGGTCGCAGCCCGGGCAGGGGTTCAGACCAAGGATCGCATCGTCGCCATCGACGGCGAGGCTGTTGAGAGTTGGAAGGGCCTGGTGGCGGCGGTGAGCGCACGTGCCGGCAAGGAGATGGTGCTCACCATCGATCGTGCGGGTCAAAGAGTCTCCCTTGCGATGACTCCCGAAGCGCTCGAAGAAAATGGCAAGACCGTGGGACGCATAGGCATAGGGCCTCACGTGGATCCTGCGGTCTTTGAAGCTTTGATGGTCGAGGTGAGATACGGACCTTTGGACGCGCTTGCTCATGCCGCGGAGCGAACCTGGGAAACTTCCGTCATTACGCTCAAGATGCTAGGCAAGATGGTGGTGGGTGAGGTGTCGCTCAAGAATCTAAGCGGGCCTATCACCATTGCCGATTACGCTGGCCAGTCCGCGCAACTGGGCTGGCTGCCCTACCTGACATTCATCGCGCTCATCAGTATCAGCCTCGGTGTGTTGAATCTTCTGCCGGTACCGCTCTTGGACGGGGGCCACTTGCTGTACTACGCCATCGAGATCTTGAAGGGTAGCCCGCTCTCCGAGCGCGCCATGGAACTGGGACAACGAGCGGGCATGCTGCTGCTATTCATTCTCATGGCCTTCGCGCTCTACAACGATATCTATCGCCTCGCTGGCGGCTCCTAATCGATGATCAAAAGAATAACGAGAACCGCAACACTACTCCTGACCAGCCTGATTTCTTGCCGAACCATAGCCTTCGAGCCCTTCACCGTAAAGGACATACGAGTGGAAGGCATTCAGCGCACGGAAGCCGGAACGGTATTCAGTTACTTGCCGGTGAAAGTGGGGGACCGCATCGACGATGACAAGGCCGCGAGCGCCATCCGGGCGTTGTACGCCACGGGGTTTTTCAAGGACGTGCGCTTAGAGGCCGACGGTGAAGTACTGGTCGTTTCGGTGCTTGAGCGGCCCGCCATCGCGCAGATCGAATTCGTGGGGGCGAAGGAATTTGGCGATGACAAACTCAAGGAGATCATGAAACAAATTGGGTTGTCGGAAGGACGGATCTTCGATCGAAACCTGTTGGAACAAGCTACGCAAGATCTCAAGGCGCAGTACTTGAGCCGCGGTAAGTACAGCGCGGAGATCAAATCCGAACTCTCTCCCCTCGAGCGTAACCGGGTGGCCATCACCTTTAACATTATCGAGGGGGAGGTGGCCAAGATTCGGCAGATCAACATCATTGGCAACAAGGAGTTCAAAGAATCCGAATTGCTGGATAATTTCGTCCTGCGCACCCCCGGACTACTCACCTGGTATAGCAAGAACGATCAGTACTCGCGCCAGAAACTCGAAGCAGATTTGGAGAGCTTGCGATCTTTCTATCTCAATCAGGGTTTTCTAGAGTTCTCCATCGATTCGACGCAAGTGGCCATTTCTCCGGACAAGCAAGACATCTTCATCACGGTGAACCTCACCGAAGGTAAGCGCTATACGGTGTCGGAGATACGTTTCGCTGGCGAATTGATTCTTCCCGAGGAGGAGTTAAGAAAGGATCTGAAACTCAAACCCGGGCAGGAGTTCTCGCGAGAGCGATTGACCGAGTCCATCAAATTGATGGTGGATCGCGTGGGCAGTTCGGGCTACGCCTTCGCCAACGTCAATCCAGTGCCAGAACTAGACAAGCAAAACGGGAAAGTGGCCTATACGCTCTACGTCGATCCGGGCCGCAGAGTGTACGTGCGCCGGATCAACATCGCTGGCAACACTTCGACCCGCGATGAAGTCATCCGGCGCGAGTTAAGGCAAATGGAAGGCGCGTGGTATTCCACCGACAAGTTGCGCCGTTCCAAAACCCGGGTGGATAGGCTGGGCTACTTCGCCGAAGTGGCGGTGGATACGGTGGCGGTACCCGGAACACCGGATCAAGTGGATATCAACGTCAATGTGACGGAGCGCCCGACCGGATCGCTCCTCTTCGGCGTGGGCTATTCCTCCACGGAAAATGTGGTGTTGACGGGATCGGTGTCCCAGAGCAACGTGTTTGGAACCGGAAACAATCTGACGGTCCAGGTCAATAGCGGCAGCGTGAACACGGTCTATGCCGTGTCCTTCACCAATCCCTACTATACGGACGACGGTGTAAGCCTGGGCTTTGATGCCTACCGGCGTGACGTGGACGCACGCCGCTTGTCGGTTGCCACCTATAACACTAACACTTATGGATTGGGGCTAAGGGTGGGCGTACCCGTGACCGAGACGGACACCATCAGCTACGGCCTGGCCTTCGAGCAAACCAATTTAGAGATCTTCGATTCAAGTCCGCAGCAATATAAGGATTTCGTCGGGACTTTCGGTAACACCACCACGGCGCTGCTGGGGAGCGCGGGCTGGTCTCGCGACGAGCGCGACAGCGTGATCTACACCACCAGCGGAAGTTTCCAACGCCTGTATGGTGAACTGGCGCTCCCGGGCGCTGAGCTGCGGTTTTACCGGGCGACCTATCAGTATCAATGGTTCTATCCCATGACCAAGAACACCACCTTGGCCATGAACGGGCAAATAGGATGGGCGGACGGATATAGCGATAAGCCCTTACCGTTCTACAAGAACTTCTACCTGGGCGGGGTAGGCTCCCTGCGGGGCTACTCCGCAGCATCCATCGGCCCCAAGGACAGCACGGGCAACTCCCTCGGCGGGAAGCGCCAACTCATTGGTGGCGCGGAAGTTCTTTTCCCCTTTCCGGGTTTACAGAAGGACAAGTCCGTACGATTGTCGGTTTTCCTTGACGCAGGCGCTTTGGGTGATACATTCGACCTCGGCGAGACTCGCTACTCAGCGGGGATTGCCATGGGATGGTATTCGCCGGTCGGACCCCTTAAGTTGAGTTTAGGCACGGCCCTCAATGACAAGCCAGGGGATAAACTACAGACTTTCCAGTTCTCCTTGGGCACCGTGTTCTAGGACCCTGGGATAGAAATAGAGGACAGACCTAGATGAAATCAGTCTTGCTAATATGTGCGGCCGCGCTGGTGTGGACCTCCAGCCAGGCTGCCAGCAACGATGTCAAGATCGGATTCGTGAGTACCGAGCGAATCTTCAAGGAGGCCGCGCCGGCTCAGCGTGCGCTCAAGAAGCTGGAGAAGGAATTCGCGCCGCGTGACCAGGAGGTGCAGAAGCTCACGAAACAAGCCAAGGATCTGCAAACGTCCTTGGAGAAAGATGGCGTGACCATGAGTGAGACTGATCGCCGCGCCAAGGAGGCGGATCTAGGCCGCATTAACCGGGATCTGCAGCGCTTGCAGCGCGAGTTTCGCGAGGATCTCAATTTGCGGAAGAATGAGGAACTGGCTCTGGTGCTCGAGCGTGCCAACAAAGTGATCGCGCAAATCGCGGAGGCCGAGAAGTACGACCTGATTTTGCAAGAAGCGGTCTACCGCGCCGCCCGTATCGATATCACGGACAAGGTGATCAAGGCGCTTGCCGATAAATAATGCCCTCTGGCGCGCCGACCTATTGCGTAGCGGATATCGTCGCCCAGTTCGGGGGCGAGCTTTTGGGGGATGGGAGCGTTTCCATTCGTGGTGTAGGGACCCTGGCGAACGCTCAGCCCGATCAGGCCGCGTTCCTTGCCCACGGAAAATACCGCAAGCAACTGATCGATACGCGGGCCGGAGTCGTCATCCTACCGCCCGCGGAGGCGCACGCAACCTCCCATACCCGCATTGTATCCCCCGACCCCTACGGCTATTTCGCGCGCGTTTCCCGGCTTCTCAATCCACCGCCTAGCTCGGTGCCAGGCGTGGACGCCTCAGCGAGGGTGCATTCTGACGCTCAATTGGATCCCAGCGCGAGCGTGGATTCGTTGGTCAGCATAGGCCGTGGCGCGCGCATCGGCCCTGGCACAATTATCGAGCCTGGATGCGTGATTGGAGATAACGTTCACCTGGGCGCGGGTACCCGGCTCCATGCCAATGTGGTGATCTATCGAGATTGCGTCATTGGAGAGCGTGTTATTCTTCACGCTGGCGTGGTGATCGGCGCCGATGGATTCGGGTATGCCCCGGCGGGCGGGCGTTGGAACAAGATTCCGCAGGTGGGCCGGGTTGTCATCGGCGATGATGTGGAGATCGGAGCCAATACAACCGTTGACCGCGGCGCGCTGGACGATACGGTGATCGAAGAAGGCGTCAAGCTCGACAATCAGATACAGATTGGCCATAACTGCCGGATTGGTGCGCATACGGCCATCGCCGGTTGTACCGGAATCGCTGGCAGTACCACGATCGGAAGACGCTGCCGCATCGGAGGAAGCGCCATGATCTCCGGTCATTTGGAAATCGCCGATGACGTCGATATCTCAGGCGGCACGTTGATCAGCAAATCCATTCGAGACCGGGGTATGTACACCGCGGTGTTTCCCTTTTCCTCGCATGAGCGCTGGTTGAAGAACGCTGTTCAGCTAAAACATCTTGACGCCCTGGTTCAGCGACTCAGAGTGCTAGAAGAGCGTGTCAAGGAACTGGAAGGTAAGAACTAATTGGAAGCCAGGGAGATGAAGAGCGGGCGGATAGACGTCAAGGAAATTCTGAAGTGCTTACCTCATCGTTATCCGTTCTTGCTGGTCGACCGGGTGTTGGAATGCGAGCCGGGCAAGTCCATTCGCGCGCTGAAGAACGTGAGCATCAACGAGCACTTCTTCGTGGGGCACTTCCCCAGCCACCCCGTGATGCCCGGTGTGCTCATCGTCGAGGCCATGGCGCAAGCGGCGGCGCTGCTCGCGCACTACTCCCTGGAGGATAAGAAGACAGACAAACTGTTCTACTACTTCGCCGGTATCGATAACGTTAGATTCAAGCGCCCTGTGATTCCGGGCGATCAGCTCATTTTGGAGATCACCCTTCAGCGCATGGTGCGTGGTATCGCTAAGTTCTCCGGCAATGCCCGGGTGGGTGAGCACATGGTCGCGGAGGGTGACTTGTTGTGCGCTATTCGTAACCAAGAACTCATCTAGGCGTTGCGTGATTCATCCGAGCGCATTGATCTCGCCCGGGGCGCGTCTTGCGCCAGATGCCGCGGTGGGCCCTTACACGGTGATCGAGGAACACGTGGAGATCGGCACGGGAACCACGATTGGTTCGCATTGCGTCATCAAGGGCCACACACGAATCGGAAAAAACAACCGTATCGCGCAATTTGTCTCGCTGGGTGAAGCGCCTCAGGACAAGAAATATCGCGGAGAACCTACCCGCCTGGAAGTTGGCGACAACAACGTTATCCGGGAATTTTGTACTTTCAACCGCGGCACGGTGCAAGATGCGGGGGTGACACGCGTGGGCGATGACAACTGGATCATGGCCTATGTCCATCTGGCTCACGATTGCCAGGTCGGTAGCCACACCATCTTCGCCAACAACACCCAGCTGGCAGGGCATGTGCATATCGGGGATTGGGTGATTCTGGGGGGGTTTACGCAAGTGCATCAGTTCTGCAGCATCGGGGCGCATGCGTTCACGGCGGCGAGTTCTCTGGTGCTTCGAGATATTCCGCCCTATGTCATGGCGGCGGGTAGCAGCGCGGAACCTCGCAGCGTCAACTCGGAAGGATTGCGCCGGCGCGGCTTCAGCCCCAAGGCGATCACCGCCATTCGCCGCGCCTTCAAGACCCTATACCGCTCGGGTCTCACCTTGGCCGAGGCCGCCAAGAGTCTCGAAGAGCAGTCGCAGGAACATCCCGAACTTAGGATCCTCGTCGATTTCATATCCGCCTCACGGCGTAGTCTAAGCCGCTAGCCCGGGGAGCGGATCATGCGCGTGGCCATCGTGGCGGGAGAGGCATCGGGTGACTATCTGGGCGCGCATCTTGTTCGTGTCCTGCGTAAGAAGTATTCCAACGTCGATTGCTATGGGATCGGCGGACCGCGCATGCAAGCCGAAGGATTTCGTGCCCTGCATGAATCGGAACACTTGGCGGTGCGAGGCTACGTGGAAGTGCTGCGCGGATTGCCCAGGATTCTCAAGATTCGCAAGCAGTTGGCCGAGTCCGTACTGGCCGCACCTCCCCACCTATTCATCGGTATCGACGCGCCGGATTTCAATTTAGGATTGGAGGCTAAGCTCAAGCAGCGCGGCATCGTCACCGTGCAGTATGTGGCGCCCCAGGTTTGGGCCTGGCGTGGAAAGCGCGTGAAGCAACTCCGGCGTGCCTGCGATCTGGTTCTTACCCTGCTTCCTTTCGAAGCCTCATTGCTCGAGGCGTCAAAGGTGCCTTGCGCGTTCGTGGGACATCCCTTGGCCGATGCGATTCCCGATCATCCAGACCGCGCCAGCGCCTTGGAACAATTCAAACTAGGCGCGAACCGGTTGGTGATCGCCCTGCTACCGGGCAGCCGCGAGAGCGAAGTAAGCTACATGGCGGATCTTTTCGTGAAAACCGCCAAGTTGATTCACGCACAGCATGAGCATGCGCATTTTTTGGTGCCCTTGCTGAGCCGAAAAACCCGGCTCATCTTCGAGCAAGCGCTCTATCGAAACCAGGCGGAGGAGGTACCGGTGACGCTCTTGTACGGCCATGCGCAAATGGCGATGACGGCGGCCGATGGAGTGTTACTGTCCTCGGGCACTGCTACGCTGGAAGCGGCTTTGCTCAAGCGCACCATGGTGGTGACCTACAAGCTCTCGCCCATGACTTACCGCATGATTCGGCGGCGGGGTTACGCCTTACCCTATGTTGCCTTACCCAATATCTTGGCGGGGCGCTTTGTCGTCCCCGAAATCCTGCAAGACGATGCCACTCCGGAGGTCCTCGCTCAAGCCCTCATGAATCAGATCGCGGACAAGGACATTCGGGCCAGGCAGGAGAAAGCTTATCTGGAAATCCATCGCTCATTGCGAATGGACACCGGGCAGCGCCTGTTGGACGCGTTGGGCCCGATCCTCGAAAGACGGACCGCGGGCACGGGCCCGCGAGGCCTCCATGCGCTCACCGATCCCGTTTCCTGATCAGCTAAGACTGTATTGCGGGATTGACGAGGCCGGGCGAGGGCCGCTGGCGGGCCCCGTGTTCGCGGCTTGCGTGATTCTCGATCCGCGGCATCCCATCGTAGGACTCGCCGACTCCAAGCA
This sequence comes from Burkholderiales bacterium, assembly GCA_046714645.1. Classification (GTDB taxonomy): domain Bacteria; phylum Pseudomonadota; class Gammaproteobacteria; order Burkholderiales; family SHXO01; genus SHXO01. The sequence goes on from JBKKAO010000116.1 coordinate 9,336, forward strand.
GTTGTCCGCGCTCCAGCGTGAGGCCTTGAGCGAACTCATTCGTGGCCAGGCGCTTTCCTGGTGTGTGGCCAGCGCCAGTGTGGAGGAGATCGACCAGCACAACATCTTGCAGGCGGCACTACTGGCGATGCGCCGGGCTTTTCAGGGCTTGAGCGTTGCGCCCGTGCTGGCGCTGGTCGATGGAAATCGAGATCCAGAGCTTGGCGTGCCGACTCGTACCATCGTCAAGGGGGATCAGACCGAGGCGGCCATCAGCGCGGCTTCCATCCTCGCGAAGACCGCTCGCGACGCGCAGATGTTGTGCTTGCACGAGGAGTATCCGAACTATGGCTTCGGCCGTCACAAGGGATATCCGACAGCGGAGCATTTGGCTGCGCTGCGAACCCATGGGACCACCATTCATCACCGCAGAACTTTTGCGCCCGTGCGAGCGCTGTTGGAGGAGCTCAGTACACGTGTCGCTGGAGGTGGCCTTGATGCAAGATGGTAGAGGCCAGTTCCTCGATAGACCGGTTAGTGGTGTCTAGGTAGGGAATGCCCTCGTTGCGCATCAGCGTTTCGCCTTCGCGCACCTCCGATTGGCAATTGTGCAGTTCCGCGTATTTGCTCCCAGGGCGCCGCTCGGTACGGACCTGGTGAAGCCGTTCGGGCAGGATGGTGAGTCCAAAGAGCTTTTCTCGTATAAGACGCAGCGCGGTAGGCAGCTTCATGGTACCGAAGTCTTCGGGAATAAGTGGATAATTGGCGGCTCGAATACCGTATTGCAGCGCGAGATAGAGGCAAGTGGGGGTTTTCCCGCAACGCGACACGCCCACGAGGACGACATCCGCGTTGATCAGGTCCTTGGTGGACTGTCCATCGTCATAGGACAAGGAAAAATTCACTGCATCGATGCGTTTGTAATAGCTGCCCGTATTGGTCACGCTGTGGGAGCGTCCCACGGCGTGGGCCGAGCGCATGCCCAGTTCTTGCTCTAGGGGCGCGATGAAGATCTGAAAGCAGTCCAGCACCAGGGCATTAGCCTGGGTTACGATGGCGATGATCTGGGCGTCGATCAGAGTGCTGATGACAATGGGACGGACCCCCTCGGCCATGGCGGTCGAATTGATTTCCTGGACCGCCTCGATCGCCTTGGATTCGGAATCGATGAAAGGCAGTGTACGTTCAGTAAAGCCGGCCTGATCGAACTGCGTGAGCAGGCTATGTCCGAGCATTTCCGCGGTGATGCCGGTACGGTCGGAGATGAAGAAAGCGGTTCTTTTGGATGCCATAGGCCATTGAGCGAATAAATTGGGACTTCGCAGACGGGGTGGATCTCCGCCCTTGACCAAAAGAGGTTACGTAAAAATCACTTCTCCCCTTTGGAAACCCCCGAAGTTAGCCCCCGCGCCAAGAGCGCAGGGAATACGAGTTGATGTGGCCGCTAAAATACCACGATTAGATTTTCAATTAACAACTTTGCGTGGACGGTGATTAGATGAGTAGCGAAGCCTACGTTTTGCCTTTGGACAACCTGCGCTTGACCGATGTCGCCAGGGTGGGAGGGAAGAATGCCTCTCTAGGGGAAATGATCAGCCAGCTCGAACATCTCGGCGTTCGCGTGCCGGGGGGCTTCGCGACCACGGCCGCGGCCTACCGGGAGTTTCTTTCTTCTAATTCCCTGGCGAAAAAGATCGACGGCATCGTTCGCGTCCTCGACGTGGACGATGTCAAGGTCCTTGCCGAGGCCGGGGCGAGGATTCGCAAGATGATTCTCGATACCGCCTTTCCCGCGCGCCTGGAGCAGGAAATTCGCCAGTCCTATGGGCAGTTGACCCATGGCGGCAGCGACGATCTGTCCTTTGCCGTGCGCTCATCGGCCACCGCGGAGGATTTGCCCAATGCGTCCTTCGCGGGACAGCAGGAATCCTTCCTGAACATTCACGGTATCGATAATCTGTTGGATGCGATCAAGCATGTGTTCGCTTCGCTCTACAATGATCGCGCCATAGCCTACCGTGTGCACAAGGGCTTCGCCCATGCCGAGGTGGCGCTCTCCGCGGGCGTGCAGCGTATGGTCCGTAGCGATCTCGGAGCGAGCGGTGTTATGTTCTCCCTGGACACGGAATCGGGTTTCGATCAGGTGGTGTTTATCACCTCCTCCTTCGGCCTGGGCGAGACCGTGGTGCAAGGCGCCGTCAATCCCGATGAGTTCTACGTCTACAAACCCGCGCTTAACGCTGGGCGCCCGGCCATTCTGCGGCGAACCCTGGGATCCAAGCTTATCAAGATGGTGTTCGCCGACTCCCGCGAACCGGGGCGTTCGGTGCGCACGCACGACGTTGAAGAGGCACAGCGGCGCAAATTTTCCATCACCGATGCCGAGATCACCGAGTTGGCGAAATTCGCCGTCATCATCGAGAAGCACTACGGATGTCCCATGGATATCGAATGGGGGCGCGATGGCGTGGATGGCAGGCTATACATCCTGCAAGCACGTCCTGAAACCGTAGAGGCCCACAACAAGGCCGGTACGCAGCGCCGCTACCGGCTGAAGGAACGAAGTGAGATTCTGGTGACCGGGCGAGCCATCGGGAATCGCGTGGGCATTGGCCCCGTGCGCCTGGTGGCCGATGCCTCCGAGATGCCGCGCGTGCGCCCCGGCGACGTGCTGGTCACCGACATGACCGATCCAGATTGGGAGCCGGTGATGAAGCGCGCCGCGGCAATCGTCACCAATCGCGGCGGACGCACGTGTCACGCTGCCATTATCGCGCGCGAATTGGGAATTCCCGCCGTGGTGGGATGCGCGGATGCCACGCAGAATCTACGCGAGGGGGACGAGGTGACGGTGTCCTGCGCCGAAGGCGACACGGGCTATGTCTATCGCGGAAAGTTGGACGTCGAGGTGCTCGATCTGTCCGTGGAGGCTATGCCCAAGCCGCCAGTGAAAATCTACATGAATGTGGGCAATCCGGAACTGGCCTTCGACTTCCAGCGTTTACCCAACGCCGGAGTGGGCTTGGCGCGCCTGGAATTCATCATCGCCCGCATGATCGGGATTCACCCTCAGGCGGTGCTGGCCTATCCCAACGTTCCTCCGGATCTCAAGCGTGAAATGGAAGCGCGCTCGGCGAGTTACTCGGATCCCAAAACCTTCTACCTGGAGAAACTGGCCGAGGGCATCGCCACTCTTGGCGCGGCTTTCTTCCCCAAGCCTGTTATCGTAAGACTGTCGGACTTTAAGTCCAACGAGTATTCCAGCCTATTGGGCGGCCAGCGTTACGAACCCCACGAAGAGAATCCCATGCTGGGCTTTCGCGGTGCTTCTCGCTATATCGATCCGGGCTTCAAAGAATGTTTCCGGTTGGAGTGCCAGGCGCTCAAGAAGGTGCGCGACGAGATGGGTCTAACCAATGTGGAAATCATGGTGCCCTTTGTTCGCACCACCAGCGAAGCCCAGCAGGTGGTCACGTTGTTAGCGGAAAATGGCTTGGAGCGCGGTACGAACGGCCTACGCTTGATCATGATGTGCGAGATCCCCTCCAACGCCTTGCTGGCGGACAAGTTCCTGGACTATTTCGATGGCTACTCCATCGGCTCCAACGACATGACCCAGTTGACCTTGGGCGTGGACCGCGATTCGGGCATCGTCGCGGGGTCCTTCGATGAGCGCGATCCCGCCGTCAAGGCCATGCTGCATATGGCGATTGCCGCTTGCAAGAGCCGGGGCAAGTACATCGGCATATGCGGGCAAGGTCCTTCGGATCATCCCGATTTCGCCCAGTGGTTGGTGGAGGAGGGCATCGATACCATATCGCTCAATCCGGACACGGTGGTGGAGACTTGGCTTTACCTTGCGCGACAGCAGGCGCTCTAGCGTATTCCTTCGGCATTGCCCACGATGAGGTTCAGCGGTTTATTTGGTAAGATCCGCGCTACTATCTAGCTTCATCGCGGGCGTGACAAAGCACAGTGGCAAAGTACATATTCGTAACTGGCGGCGTCGTCTCATCCTTGGGTAAAGGGATCGCTGCCGCGTCTCTTGCGGCGATCCTCGAATCCCGCGGTATCAAACTCACCCTGCTTAAGCTCGATCCCTACATCAACGTCGATCCGGGGACCATGAGCCCATTCCAGCACGGCGAGGTCTTCGTCACCGAGGACGGTGCTGAAACCGATCTGGATTTGGGGCACTACGAGCGCTTCACGAGCGTGAAGATGGGCCGCCGGAATAATTTCACCACGGGCCAGGTCTACGATCACGTGATCCGCAAGGAACGCCGTGGCGAGTACTTGGGATATACGGTTCAAGTCATCCCTCACATCACCGACGAAATCAAACTCAATATCCGGCAAGGCGCCGAAGGGGCCGATTTGGCCATCGTGGAGATCGGCGGGACCGTGGGGGACATCGAATCGCTGCCGTTTCTCGAGGCCATCCGGCAGATGGGCATCGAGGAAGGCAAGATCAACACATGCTTCATCCACCTGACGCTACTTCCCTACATTGCGACGGCGGGCGAACTCAAGACGAAGCCCACACAGCATTCGGTAAAAGAGCTACGGGAGATCGGAATTCAGCCTGACATCTTGTTGTGCCGGGCCGATCGTCCGCTGCCCGATGAGGAGCGGCGCAAGATTGCGCTTTTCACCAATGTGGCGCCCGAAGCGGTGATCTCGGTGGTAGATTCGGACAGCATCTACAAGATTCCGGCGATGCTGCACAATCAGATTTTGGACGAGATCGTTTGCCATAAGCTTCATATCCTGGCGCGCGCGGCGGACCTGTCCCCGTGGAACAAGTTGGTGGATGCGCTGGAACACCCGCAACACGAAGTCAACGTTGCCTTCGTGGGCAAGTATGTGGACTTGACCGAATCCTATAAGTCGCTCTCCGAGGCGCTGATTCACGCGGGCCTGCATACGCGTAGCAAGATCAATATCAAATACACCGATGCCGAAACCATCGAGACCGATGGCCCGGGCTGTTTGGCGGAAATGGACGCGATTCTGGTGGCGCCAGGTTTTGGCCGGCGCGGCGTGGAGGGCAAGGTTCAAGCGGCGCGTTTCGCGCGCGAGCAGCGCGTGCCTTACCTCGGAATTTGCCTGGGGATGCAATTGGCGGTGATCGAGTTCGCCCGTCACGTTGCGGGCTTACAGGGTGCCCACAGTACCGAGTTCGACTTGGATACTCCGCACCCCGTGGTGGCGCTCATCACCGAATGGTTGGACCGTGAAGGTAAGGTGGAGCTGCGCGACGCGAGTTCCAATTTCGGTGGCACCATGCGCCTGGGCGGCCAGACTTGCCTGTTGGCCGGCGATTCCCTCGCGCGCCGGATCTACGGGAGCGATCGGATCGTCGAGCGCCACCGCCACCGCTACGAAGTGAACAACGTCTATCTACCTGCGTTGGAGAGAGCAGGGCTGAAAGGCTCCGGACGTTCCTCGGAAGGTAAGGAGTTGTGCGAGATGATTGAGCTGCCCGGTCATCCATGGTTTGTCGGTTGCCAATTTCATCCCGAATTTACTTCCACGCCGCGCAAGGGGCATCCTTTGTTCACCGCATTCATCCGCGCGGCGTTGGCTCATGGTTCGAAGAACAAGGACAAGGTGGTACCCGTTGATCTTGATCGCTCTCGCGCAGAGATGAGGGCGTGACCCTGCCTTTGCGCTACTAGATGAAGCTTTGCCACTTCGAAGCGGGAGTCGATCAGCCTTTCTTCCTGATCGCCGGGACCTGCGTGATCGAATCTCGCGAGATGGCCATGGATACGGCGGGGC
>JBKKAO010000117.1:0-3157 GCA_046714645.1 Burkholderiales bacterium
AAGCGGGCCTGTGCACATGGCAGCAGGGCTCTACTGTGCGTTGACGACGCGGAGCGTTGGCCCGTCGATCGGCTGAACGCGCGCGCCGAGGATCCTCTCGCGCATCTGTTGGCGAAAACGAAGCCAAATTGCGATAAACAGGCCTCTGCACCGCGCTCAACGACCCCACCAGTGAAGGTGTCGATGAGACTGGCCGCCTTCCGCCGTTGGCCACGGCAGTACTCGCGAGCCGCACGAGGTGAGGCGAAAAACGGCCAGCCACGGGCAATCGCCGTTTCTGGCCCGTCAAATGCGGCCGAATGATTGATCTCGAACGTCTCGCACGCGACCGCGATCAACTGTGGGCCGAGGCGGTTCACAGATTCAGCGCCGGGGAGGCCTGCCATCCGAACGAGCGTGAATCTTACTTGGCAGCCGCGGAACAGGATCGCCGGGTGCTAGTGACCGAGCTCGAGCAACGGGTTGCCGAATACTTGGAGAAACAGGCCGAAGCTGGACTCGATGAAGTTTTAGGATTCCTGCGGGCGATCAAGGAGCTGATCGATGGCCATGACAAAAACGCAGAGGCTTCTGGCAGCCGCGAAAGCGTTGGTGACTGCACTGCCTGCGCCAGCAGGTGCGCGGTCGAGTGGCGCAGGATCTCGAGTCCCTCCGTGTCCCTCGACCTGACGATGCGGAGCGTTGCATCGCGCTCAATCACCTGGGAGGTGTCGACGAGCTTGCCGTCGACGACGCCGGCGAGCGCCGCACGCGCGAGTCCCTTGCCAATCGACGCCGCGACGTCTGCGACGGTGACCGGTCGATTAAAGGGACGCTGGCTGCCGTCCGGCAGGGTAATCAGGAGCATGGCATGCTCGAGCGCTCGCAAAGATCAAAAAAGCGCGAAAGGCTAACATTGGAGGCACTCCGCATGGCGCGTAAGCCACTGAAGGCCATAACCCTAACCATACTGGCAACCATCGCCGTCACGCTGATCGCGCTAAACCTGATGTCCGGGGACAACCGGATCTCGTACCGGGTCGAGCACCGCTACGCCGTCGAGGATCCGCAGTTCCTGCGCGCCATGGGCACGCTGCTCGGCCCGCCGCTTGTGCCGGGCAATCAGGTTGAGACGCTGCTGAATGGCGACCAGATATTTCCGGCGATGCTGGAAGCGATCCGGTCCGCGCAACGCACGATCACCTTCGAGACTTATATCTACTGGTCCGACGACATCGGCCGGGAATTTGCCGAGGCTCTCGCCGAGCGTTCGCGAGCGGGTGTCAACGTGCACGTGCTGCTCGACTGGGTCGGCAGCCAAAAGATGGACGCTGAGTCGCTCGCCGTGATGCGTGGAGCCGGCGTCGAGATCGAGCAGTACCACCCGGTCAGGTGGTACACGCTCAGCAAGCTCAATAACCGCACCCATCGCAAGCTACTCGTCGTCGACGGCCGGGTCGGCTTCACGGGCGGCGTCGGCATCGCCGACGTGTGGACCGGCAACGCCGAGGATCCTGGTCACTGGCGCGACACGCATTACCGCATCGAGGGCCCGGCCGTGGCGCACATGCAATCAGCGTTCATGGACAACTGGACGAAGGTCACGGGCAAGGTCCTGCATACGGCCGCTTATTTCCCGGAGCAGGCACCTGCGGGCACCGAACATGCGCAAGTCTTCATCAGCTCCGCCGAGGGCGGCGCCGAGAGCATGCACCTCATGTACCTGCTTTCCATCGCCGCGGCGACCAAGAGCATCCAGCTGTCCATGGCGTACTTCGCGCCGGACGAAGTCTCGCTCGAAGCATTGCTGGCCGCACTGCGCCGGGGTGTTAAAGTCCAGATAGTGCTGCCTGGCCCCTACACCGACTCTGAACTGGTCAAGCACGCGTCGCGCGCCACCTGGGGTGAACTCCTGAAGCTCGGCGCGGAAATCTACGAATACCAGCCGACCATGTTCCACTGCAAGGTGCTGGTGGTGGACGGACTGTGGACTTCTGTGGGCTCGACCAACTTCGACAATCGCTCGTTCCGGCTGAACGACGAGGCCAACCTGAACGTCTTTGACAAAGGTATTGCCGCAAGGCAGCTCGAGGTATTCAGCGATGACCTCCGCAAGTCGCGCCGCGTAACTTACGAGGAATGGGAACAGCGACCGTGGCGCGAGAAGCTCGCCGACTGGTCCGCAGCGCTGTTCAACAAGCAGCTGTAACAATTGGTGGGCGCGACAGGGATCGAACCTGTGACCCCTACCATGTCAACCAGGACAATCAAGAGGCAGCGGCACCCACCGTCAGCAAATCAAAGCCTTAGCTTCGCATTTTGCCATGGTCGATCCCGGTAAGGGGCCGTGTTTGAGGGCGGGTTGGAAAGGTCGTGGAAAGGTTTCAGGCAGCCGGGCTTTGAAAATGACGTGTCCACAAAAGCGGGGCAACTCCACTCGATTTAGCAAATGCGTGCCACCCTCCTCCCGCAGGCGGCGACACTAATGCCAGAGACAGAGGCCCTGGTGCGGGTCCGGGACGTCATCGAACGCAGCCTGATCGGTCCGTTATTGCCTGCCAAATCTTTCGCCGTAGAAATCGCCAGGCAGCCAATAGGGGCGCTCGGGGGTATCGGCAATGTCGCGGCAGATGCGGGCATGTACACGCGTCAAGCCTGCCAATGACGTCCAGTCGATCGCCAGGTCGACCTGGTCGCTCACCTTGTGATAGTGATGCCGCAGATAGTCATCGAACACGTGCTTGGCATCGATTGCCGGGTCCGCAGACACCGGACCATCATGCAGGTACAGCGCCGGTATACCCTCGCGTACGAACGAGTACTGATCCGTGTAGGTGAAGAGCCCGCGTTCCGGCGCCTGGTTCGGCAGCATCTGCAAGCCTTCGGTGGCGAGCGCCCTGCGGGCAACTTCGCCCAGGGACGAATGCTCGGCACCGATAGCCGTGTAACCCGCTGCGGGGTACAGCGCAACTGGCATGTCCAGGTTCACAACCGCCACGATCGATCCGCGTGCCACCGTTGGACTGAGCGCGAAATGCCGTGACCCGAGCAATCCGCGCTCTTCGGCAGTAACGGCCAGGAACAGGATCGACCGCTTCGGGCGCCTCCGGGCCGCTGCCAGTGCATGCGCCGTTTCCAGTAATACGGCCACACCACTTGCGTTGTCTAGAGCGCCATT
>JBKKAO010000118.1:0-8689 GCA_046714645.1 Burkholderiales bacterium
GCGCACACTTGTGGTCAACGAGTGCGTCGCCGACCCCGCGAAGCTCATCCCGGTGCTGCACTACGACGGCACGCCCATCACCGCGCGCTTCATCGTGCGTGAAGTGATGGTAAAATTGCGCATGTTCAACGTCTCACCCTTGCGCCGGGTAGCGCAGTGAGCCCATGTCTCTTGTCTCTTGTCTCCTGTTTCTAGTCTCTAGGAAATGACCTATCTCGCGAAACCCAAACTCCACCACCCCAGCCTGCCCTCCAATAAACTCGGGTTCACCCGGCGCGATTACGAAGGCGCCATCTCGACCCTGTGCGCGGGCTGCGGGCACGATTCCATCAGCGCGGCGATCATTCAGGCGTGTTTCGAGTTGGACTTGCCACCGCATCGCGTGGCGAAACTCTCCGGCATCGGTTGCTCGTCGAAAACTCCCACTTACTTTTTAGGTAGCTCCCACGGCTTCAACAGCGTGCACGGACGCATGCCTTCGGTGCTAACGGGCGCCAATCTCGCCAATCGCGATCTGATTTATATGGGCGTGTCCGGCGACGGGGATTCCGCCTCCATCGGGTTGGGACAGTTCGCGCACAGTATTCGCCGTGGCGTGAACATGGTCTACATCGTGGAAAACAACGGCGTCTACGGTCTCACGAAGGGACAATTCTCCGCTACCGCGGACAAAGGTTCGAAGAGCAAGCGCGGCGCGGCCAACATGGACGAGCCCATCGACATGGCCGCTCTGGCCTTACAACTGGGCGCCACCTACGTGGGCCGTAGTTTTTCCGGCGACAAGGACCAGTTGGTGCCGCTCATCAAGGGCGCCATCCTGCACCAAGGCGCGGCCTTCATAGACGTGGTCAGCCCCTGCGTGGCCTTCAACAATCACTCCGGCTCCACCAAGAGTTACGACTACGTGCGCGAACATAACGAGGCAGTAAACAGCCTGGATTTCATTACGGGCCGGGCACCCATCACCGCGGAATATGCGGCCGGCACGGTGCAGGACATCACGCATCACGATGGATCGGTCATTCGCTTGCGCAAGTTGCATCCGGACTACGACTCGCACAATCGCATCGCGGCCATGAACTACTTGCAAGAGCGGCAAGCCGCCGGAGAAGTGGTCACGGGATTGCTGTACATGGATACAGATCCGGAAGATCTGCACGCGCACTTGGGTAGTGTCGATACGCCCTTTAATCAACTAAACGAAAGCTCGCTTTGCCCGGGGTCCGCAGCACTGGCAGCTTTCAACGCTTCGCTGCGTTAGCGGCCGCCGCCTTTCGTGCCTGACGGTGCTTACATAATTCCGTTCGTGCCGAGCCAGCCGAAGCGCGAACGAAATTACCTCCGATCTCCGATCTAGGTAAGGATCATGATAATCCTAACCGCCGGTCTGGTGATTTTCTTCGGGGTACATCTGTTCACAGGCGCACGTGAAGCTCGCGCCAATGTCATCGCCAAGCTCGGCGAGAAGACCTACAAGGGCATCTACTCTCTTCTATCTCTCCTCGGGCTCGTCTTGATCATCTGGGGCAAAGGCCACGCACCAGCCGAGCCGTTTTGGGATCCGCCCTCCTGGGGACGCGGATTGGCGCTCGCATTAATGCCATTCGCCTTCATCGGCATCGCGGCCTCTCACATGCCCACCAACCTGAAACGCTTCACGGCGCACCCCATGATGTGGGGTTTTACGCTGTGGGCAGTGCTTCATCTGCTCGCCAATGGCGATCGCGCCTCCGTCGCGCTGTTCGGCACTTTCGCGCTGTACTCGGTCTACGCTATGGTGGTGCAAAACCGGCGGGGCGCGAAACCCACCGGTGTTGCAGTTCCCTTCTTGAAGGATGTAATCGTCATCGTGGCGGGACTGGTCGCTTGGACCGTGTTTTACCTCGGTCACGGATGGCTGTTCGGTGTTCCGCTGTGAGGGACCCGGATGCTGGGATCAACGACTAGTCATGACGAGTGACCTATGCAAGCCGATGAGCGAGGTACGGATGCTCAGCCGCGCCGGTACGTGGGCGGTGACGCAGCTAGCAATCCCCCGGCGAGCCGGCCTGCTCTAGAACATTCATGGCAGCGGTGAAGTTGCTTTGTGTTGCCAGACATAGTGCCGTCAGGCCTTCGCCGGTGCGGACCTCGACATCGGCACCGGCGTTGATGAGAAGGGCGAGCAGTTCGGCATTGCCCCTGCGCGCGGCTTGCGTCAAGGGGGTATCCCCTGCAGGATCTTGGGTATTGACCTGGGCACCGGAATTAAGCAGTAAGACCACCATGTCGCGGTTCTCATTGAAGGCGGCGATCATCAAGGGGGTTTGGTTGGTTTCAGGAGCGCCCACGTCTACCTTGGCCCCTTTCTCCAGGAGCTTCTTGGCGATCTCCGTATAACCGAAGACCGCCGCGTGATAGAGCGCCGTGCGGGCGTCCTTCAAATCGCTGTCCTTGGAATTGGGGTCCACGCCTTGTGAAAGCAGATCTTCCACTTTGCTCAGATTGTTGTCGCGCACTGCTTGCACCAAGCGAACACCGGGCGGGTCCTTCTTGCCACAGCCCAGCATGGCTAGCAGCAGGACAACGACAAACGCGAGCGGGTGCATGCTTGAGCTTATATTTTTCTCCACCGGGATTTAAGCCGCACGGGCGCCTCCACAGGCGCCACGCTTTCTGCCGACAGGAATTGGTCCAGATGATGATCGCTGGGGCCGAACTGCGTATCGATGGCGGTCAACCTTTTGAAGTAATGTCCCGCCGGCAGCTCATTGGTCATTCCCATTCCACCGTGCAGTTGGATGGCTTGCTGGCCCACGAACCGCGCGGCCCGGCCGATGCGCTCCTTGGCGGCGGACACGGCGCGCCGCCGCTCCACCGGATCGGCGCTATCGACTTTCACCGCCGCCAGGATCGCCATGGACTTGGCCATCTCATACTCCATGCGGACATCCACCATGCGATGTTGCAGAGCTTGGAATTTGCCGATGGGCACACCGAATTGCTGGCGCGTCTTCAAGTACTCCAAGGTTTGGGCGTTGAGGGCGTCCATGCAACCCACGGCTTCCGCGCATAGCGCCGCGATGGCAAGGTCCACCACGCGCTCCAGTAACGGATAACCGCCATCGAGCACCCCGATCAAGGACTCTGGGCCGATGTGTACGTTGTTGAAACCCACCTCGGCCGCGCGCATGCCATCGTAGGTGGGGTAATCCCGCCCCTCAACGCCTTCTTCGGCGGGGTTGACGAAAAACAACGAGATACCTGCGCGATCGGTCGTTCGGCCGCTGGTGCGCGCAGGCACGATGAGCAGATCGGCCGCGGCGCCGTGTATCACCACGGACTTCTTGCCGTTGATGATCCACTGCCCGGCCTCTTGATGGGCCGTGGTCTCCACGTGGGCGAGATCGAAGCGCCCGCCTGGCTCCACGTGGGCCAAGGCAAACTTCATGGACCCATCGGCGATACGCGGCAACAGAACTTTCTTCTGCTCCTCGTCCCCGGCGAGATGGATGGCACTGGCGCAGGTCACCACTGTGGGCCAGAAGGGTTCGAGCACGAGATGGCGCCCGAAGGCCTCCATGACGATCATGGTCTCGATACCCGACCCGCCGTAACCGTCATAGTCCGAAGAAAAGGTCAGACCCAGCAGGCCCAAGGACGCCAGCCCTTCCCAGAGTACGGGACTCATCCCGTGACGGCCCTCGGCGATAGCACGGCGTTGCTCGAAGCTGTAGTTCTTCTCCAGGAATCGTTCGACGGAATCCCGCAGCAGGTTTTGCTCTTCGGTATAGGAGAAATCCATGTTCTTACAACCCGAGAATCATTTGGCTGACGATGTTGCGCTGGATCTCGTTGGTACCGCCATAGATGGAGACCTTGCGGAAATTGAAATAGCGCGCGGCCAGAGGTGCCGCATACTCCGGGCCCACGTGATCGCCTAGCCAATGCTCGCCCCAGGCCATGGGCAGATGCGGCATGCCGGCATAGCCCACCGCCTCCAACATCAATTCGGTCAGAGCTTGCTGGATCTCAGTGCCCTTGATCTTGAGAATAGAGGCCTCAGGACCCGGCGGACGGCCTTCGTTATCCGCCGCCAGCACGCGCAGTACCGTGATCTCCAACGCCCAGATGTCGATCTCCAGGCGCGCGACCTTGTCGCGAAACCGCGGATCGTCCATCAGGGGACGCCCGCTTATTTGCTCCTGGCTCGCGATGTTCTTCAGCAAGCGCAATTCGCGCTTTGAACGCCCCACGGCCGCGATGCCCGTACGCTCATGGGAGAGCAAGAATTTGGCGTAGGTCCATCCGCGCCCCTCTTCACCGATTAGATTCTCCACGGGCACTTCGACGTTGTCGAAAAACACCTCGTTCACTTCGTGCTCGCCATCGAACATGATGATGGGACGCACGGTCACACCCGGCGAATGCATGTCAATCAACAGAAAGGAAATGCCCTCCTGCTTCTTTCCCTCGCTCGATGTGCGCACCAGACAGAAAATCTTATCGGCCCACTGCGCCATGGTGGTCCAGGTCTTCTGGCCGTTGACGATGTAATGACCGCCTTGGCGCACCGCGCGTGTTCTCAAGGACGCGAGATCGGAACCCGAACCGGGCTCGGAATATCCCTGGCACCAGAAATCCTCGCTCGACAGGATGCGCGGCAAGTAGTAGTTCTTCTGCGCGGGGTTTCCAAAGGCCATGATGACCGGCGCCACCATATGTACACCGAAGGCCACCACGGGCGGTGCCCCTACCTCGGCGCACACTTCATCGAAGATGTGCCGCTCGACGGGACTCCACGCGCACCCGCCATATTCCTTCGGCCAAGCCGCTGCACCCCAACCTTGGCGATGGAGAATCTGCTGCCAGCGTACGTAATCCTCCTTGCCCAGCCGCTTGTGCTCCAGCACCTTGCGAGAAATATTCCCAGGCAGATTCGCACGAACGAAGGCGGAAACCTGGTCGCGAAAGGCGAGTTCTTGATCGGTGTAATTTAGGTTCATGATGGATCTCGAGGGCGCGGCAAAGATTACGGGATTGACCCCGGGCGGGCAACTGCGGGCTTCGTCTTACCTCACGATCTTCCCAGATGGGTTCAAGGACGGTCAGGTCTATAATCTACGCCCTTCCTCCCGATCTTCCTCCCGCTCTTCCTCCCCTCATTAGGAGATACCGCCATGGGAACTAGAGAACAAGATCTTCTCGCTCAACTCAATCTCGGGCCGCTGTGGATGCCGTTCACGTCAAACCGGCAATTCAAGGCTTCTCCCCGCCTGCTGGTGGCAGCGAAAGACATGCACTACACCGACCACAATGGGCGGCAGATTCTCGATGGTATTGCCGGTCTGTGGGCGGTGAATGCCGGGCATTGCCGAGCCCCCATTGTGGAGGCCATCAAGAAGCAAGCGGAGAGTCTGGACTACGCCACCGGCTTTCAGCTTCATAGCCCCATGCCCTTCATGGCGGCGGAGCGCATCATCTCTATCGCTCCCAAAGGGATGACGCAGGTCTTCTTCACCAACTCCGGATCGGAAGCCGTCGACACGGCCTTGAAGATCGCCTTGGCCTACCATCGCGCCAAGGGCGAAGCCAGCCGGCGCATGTTGATCGGCCGCGAGCGCGGCTATCATGGCGTAGGATTCGGCGGGATCTCCGTGGGCGGCATGACCGCCAATCGCAAAGTTTTCAACGCCAGCCTGCTGCCCAATGTGGACCATCTACCCCACACCCACCTCCCGCAGCAGAACGCTTTCTCGCGCGGCCAACCGGAACACGGTGCCCATCTCGCCGACGAGTTGGAGAACCGCCTGATTCCGTTGCACGACGCGTCGAACATCGCGGCGGTGATCGTGGAACCCATGGCGGGCTCCACGGGCGTGCTCATTCCACCCAAGGGTTATCTACAACGTCTGCGGCAGATTTGCGACCAGCACGGCATCTTGCTGATCTTCGATGAAGTGATCACGGGTTTCGGCCGTACCGGCAACGCCTTTGGCTCTCATACCTTCGACGTGGTACCAGACATGATCACCTTCGCCAAGGGCGTGACCAATGCCGCAGTACCCATGGGCGGTGTGATCGTGCGCAAGGAGATCTACGACGCCTTCATGAACGGCCCGGACGGTATCGAGTTCTATCACGGCTACACCTACTCAGGCCATCCGCTGGCCTCGGCGGCAGCCATCGCCACCATGGATTTGTTGAAGGATGAGAAGCTGTTCGAGCGCGCCGCGTCGCTCGCTCCCTATTTGGAGAACGGGGTGCATGCTCTGAAAGGCTTGCCCCATGTCATCGATGTGCGCAACATCGGTATGGTGGCCGGAGTCGAGCTCGAACCCATCGCCGGTAAACCCACCGCTCGTGCTATGAGTGTGTTTACCCGTTGCTGGGAGAAGGGTGTGCTCATCCGCACCACCGGCGATACGGTGGCGTTCTCGCCCCCTCTTATCATCGAGAAGGCGCAGATCGATCAACTCGTGGGCACCGTGGCGGATGCGCTAAAGCAGGTGCCGTGAGGCGATAGGCGTGAGGGGGTAAACCCCCGCACCGGCTTGCGCCTCGCCTCCCTCCTTACTATGAAATTCGTCATCGCCCAGATGCAGCACGAAACCAACACCTTCTCACCGGTGGCGACACCCTGGGAGGTGTTCGGTGGCCATGACGGCCCCTATCTAGGGGAGGCGGCTTACCGCGCCATGAAGGGGACGCGGCTGCCGATGGCCGCGTTCCTGAACTTGGCGGAATCGGCTGGCGCACAAGTGGTCACCCCCATCGCGGCCTGGGCCAATCCCAGCGGGCCGGTGGATGGTAAGGCTTACGATCGCATGTGCGAGGTCATCTGCGACGCGGTATCCAAGGGATGTGACGCCATGTTTCTCGATTTGCATGGGGCGATGGTGGTGGCGGAGCGCACGGACGATGGCGAAGGCACATTGCTCGAGAAAATCCGAGCGATCGCGCCCAAGCTTCCCATCGCGGTATCCCTGGACCTGCACGCTAATGTCACCGGGCGCATGGTAAGCAACTGCACGGTGATCGCGGGCTACAAAACCTATCCGCACGTGGATCAATACGAGGCCGGGCACTTGGCCGGAAGCATCCTGTTGCGCCATCTCAAGGGCGAGGTGAACCCCGTGATGGCCTGGGGCAATATCCCTCTGCTGGCCCAAACCCTCAAGCAGAACACGGGCGAGAGCCCCATGAAGGACTGCGTCGATGCGGCGCGGGCCGCGGAACAAGACGGATTGCTTGCCGCAACGGCCTTTGGCGGTTTTCAACAAGCCGATATTCACGACGCGGGCTTGAGCGCCGTCACGGTTTCAGATGGCAATTTGCAGACCGCCCAGTCCGCTTGCAAGAATATCCTCGACGTGGCTTGGCGGCATAGGGAAGCGTTTATCTATCGCGGTGAGCCCATTGGGGAGGCCATCGCGCGCGCGAAGAAACTCGCTGCCGAGAACGGCGGGCCCATCCTCCTCTTGGATCACGCCGACAACTGCGCCTCCGGCGCCACTCAAGACACCATGTATGTGTTGAAGGAGGCTATGCGCCAGGGACTCACGGGCATTGCCGTTGGACCGGTGCGCGACGAGCAGGCCGTGGCACGCATGATCGCAGCGGGAGCCGGGGCAAAAGTTACACTTAAGCTTGGAGGCAAGATGGACATGCCGTCCATCAGGGTCAAGGGCGAACCGTTAGAACTGTCCGGGATCGTAAGAGCCATAACGGACGGTGAATACACCATCACCGGCCCTCAGTTTCACGGCATGCGCTGCTTCATGGGAAGAACGGCGGTATTGGACGCGGGTGCCGCGGAAATCGTGGTGACGGAACGCAATCAAGAACCCTGGGATCTCGGAGTGTTCACCAGCGCCGGGATCGACCCCGCGCGCAAGCGTTTCCTACTCCTCAAGTCCAGAATGTACTTTCGACCGGTTTTTCTGCCCATCGCCAAAGGACACGTGTTCTGCGACAGTATCGGAGTGGGATCTTCCGATTGGACGATGTTCGACTACAAGAAGGTTCGCCGCCCCATCTATCCGCTAGATAGCGAACTCGGCGGGCATCGCTAGCGCGGCGCCAGCTTGGCCTGAAGCCGCGCCTGGCAGTGTGCCGCGACGCGCAGCCAATGATGCTCCACGCGCAGGGCGTAGGGGGAGGTTTCCGCGTCCTTCACCATGCTGTTGAAGACCTGATTCGCGCGATTGATCTCGCCTTTTCGCATGAGCAGAAGGCCGAACCGGCAGCGGGCTTCGAGCCCCACATAGGCTGAGGTCAGGCAATCGTATTCCGCCAAAGCCGCCTGGATTCTCCCTTGTCCTTCCAAGACACGGGCGTGAAGCAAGCGAGTTTCCTCGGGGCGATAGCGATCATGATCCAGCGTTAGCCGTGCGACGCTGGCGCCTGCGGCAGCCGGATCGTTCGCTTCGATTTGCGCCTGGGCCAGCTTGAACAGAAAGTCCGGCTCGTTGGCATAAATACCCATCAACGCGCTTTGGTAGACCGGCACCGCGTCCGCATATCGACCGCAGCGCATTAGCTCATCCGCGGCGGAGATCTTGTTGGACACGCTAGGGCAAGAGGCCAGCGCCGCCAGTCCGGATTCTAGGTCGTTCGGTACCTCTCCGGCTCGCGGGGAGCTCTGGGCGGCCAGTACTCGACCCTTGGACTCCAGCAGGAGAAAGAATGCGAGAAAGGGTAGGGCCAG
>JBKKAO010000119.1:0-3002 GCA_046714645.1 Burkholderiales bacterium
CGTAATTTCCGCGCCCCTAATCTTTCATCGCAGAACCGGCACCGGCGGCGCGATTCTGACCAGCGTTAAGGCAGTCGCACTCAATCCCGGCGCTATGCTGGTGTGGGCGGCCCTCATCGCCGTATTGACCGCCATCGGCTTCGCGACCTTCCTAATCGGCCTAATCGTTATCTTGCCTTTGCTTGGGCACGCGACCTGGCATGCTTACCGGGATATGGTCGATTGAGAGCATCTACCCACCCGCCACGCCTTGCGCATTGACGTAGAGCGCGTAGACGCTCTTGCTCGCGGCCATGAATAGCCGGTTGCGGTGAATGCCGCCGAAGCACAGGTTGGCGCAACGCTCGGGTAGGTTGATGCGGCCGATGAGTTTTCCGTCCGGATTAAAGACGCAAACGCCGTCCAAGGCCGCATCGCCCATGCCCCACCCCATCCACAGATTTCCGTCGGTATCGCAACGCATCCCGTCTGGCGTTCCGGCACCCACGTCGATGTACTTGCGGCGATGGGCGAGCCGCTTGCCGCCATCCGCCACGTCGTAGACATAGACATTGCGCGGCGTGGTACCGGACTCCACCAGATAGAGCAAGGATTCATCGGGAGAGAAACATAGGCCGTTGGGGCGGCTCACCTCGCCTTCCACGACGCTAATCTCGCCGGTAGCGCCGTCCACACGGTAGACGTTCATCGGCAGTTCCTGCTCCGCGAGAAGACCTTCGTAGTAACTCAGCAATCCAAAGGGTGGATCGGTGAACCAGATGGAGCCGTCGGACTTCACCACCACATCGTTGGGTGAGTTGAGCCGCTTGCCGTCGTAACGGCCGGCGATCACAGTGGTGGTGCCGTCATAATCCGTGCGCGTCACTCTGCGTCCGCCGTGCTCGCAGGTGATCAAGCGCCCCTGCCGGTCACGCGTGTTGCCGTTGGCGAAACCGGAGGGTTTGCGAAACGCGCTAATCGCGCCCGTCTCCTCCTCCCATTTCATGATGCGATTATTAGGGATGTCGCTCCACAACAAGAAACGCCCGTCACCGAACCACACCGGGCCTTCCGCCCAGCGGAAGCCGTGAGCGATGCGCTCCACGGCCGCGAGTTTTACGCGGTACTTGTCGAAGCTTTGATCGATGATCTGGACGGCGGGGTCTGGATATCGGGTGCTGGGTTGCCAAATGATGCTTTCCATTGCAGTCCTCCTCTTTTCCGTTACGAAGTATGCCCCAGCGCCAGTCCCCAACGCTCGCCCCCGCTCCCCGCTTGACTTTCGCACGCGGGCGTACTCAAATGCATTCGCGGCAGATGCGCGGAAAGTATCATCAGCTATTCCCCAGCGCTAAAGAAGACAAACCGGCCGCACGGGTCTTTCCAGGGAGAGGAGATGGATGCGATCCAAGATGTGGCTGGTGATCATGGCCGCCGTCAACTGAGGAAAGCGATCGTCTGGATCGCGTTCGCGAGCTTGGCGGTGTTCCTGCTGCGCGCGTGTCTTTTCAGCGTGGAGAGCGCTCAGTATGCGGTCGTGACGGCCTTCGGGAAACCCGTTCAAGTCGTCAAGCAACCCGGATTGGGTTTCAAGCTGCCCTATCAAAGCGCCCGGTTTTTCGATAACCGGCTGGCCGCCTTCACACCGAGTTCCAGCGAGTTTCTCACCATCGAGAAGACTCCCGTCGTGGCGGCGGGGACCATCGCTTGGCGCATCGCCGAACCCCGGAAATTCTTCGAGACGGTTTTCGATCGCGCGGGGGCCGAATCACGCCTCGCGGATATCCTGTTCGCGGAACTGGGGGCGGCCATCGGACGCAATCCGCTCAGCGCCTTCGTGTCCACCGGCTCCGGAATCTATCGAGCCGAGGCGATTCTGGCCGAGGTCACGGCCAAGTGCCGTGACGCTGCCTCGCGGGACTATGGCATCGAAATCGCCGATGTGCAGTTGCAAAGCTTCGACTTCCCGAAACAGAACCGCGCTCGCGTGTATGCGCGCATGGCCTCTGAGCGCGGGCGCATCAGCATGAGGTATCGGTCCGAAGGGGAAGAGGAAGGCACCAAGGTGCGCGCCGCCGCCGACCGCGAGAAGACCCAGATTCTTTCCGAATCCCTCAAGCTTGCCCAACAGCACCGGGGCGAAGGTGAGGGGGAGGCCGCGCGCATCTATGCGCAGACGCTGACCCGGAACCCCGAGTTCTACCGGTTTTCGCGAAGCATGGAGGCCTCGCGTACGCTGCTGCCGAAGAGCACCACCCTCATCCTTCCCATCGATTCCCAACTATTCGGCTTGCTCACGCAAAGCAGATACTTCGACCGGGGTGCCTCCGTACACCGGCCGGCCCAGGGAAAGGAGGGTGCCATGAGATAACCGCTCGCTGTTCGTGACAAGCGTTGTATTTCTGGTCCAACTTTATTGAAGTGGGAGGTTCCTATGCGTTACGAGAAATCTAGATCACCAGGTTCATTGGCAGTACTTTTCGCCGCTCTCGCCTTTACAGCGGGCGGCACCAGCTACGCCGCCGAGCATCGCTACAGCCCGGGTGACAACGTCAAGTTCACCTACTGCTACGCGCACCCGCCGGTGCTGCGCATCAAACCTGGCGATACCGTTATCACCAACACCATGGATGCGTCCGGCGATGTGCTCACGCCCGCGGACAAGACCCTCGCCGGGAAACTGGACCTGTCACGGGTCAATCCGCAGACGGGACCGTTTTACATCGAGGGTGCCGAACCGGGAGACACATTGGTGGTGAAGATCGACAAGATCGAGCTCAACCGGGATTGGGGCTGGGGCGCATCCATCCCTTATTTTGGCGCACTGGCTCCCGAATACAAGACGCAGATGGTCACGCCGCCGGCGCCCGATCGGATTTTCATCTGGCGCTTGGATAAGAGCCGGATGACGGGCACACTCAATTTGCCCAACAGCAAGATCGGCAAGGTGGAAGTGCCTCTGCGTCCCTTCTTCGGCACCATCGGCACCGCGCCGTATGGAAAGGAATGCATTAGCAGTCTAG
>JBKKAO010000120.1:0-7150 GCA_046714645.1 Burkholderiales bacterium
GGGTCCGGTGACCGCGTGCATGGCATCGAAGCGAATGCGAAAAGAACCCTGCGCGAGCAATGTTCGAATACGCTCGAAATCGAACAATCGCTCCATCAATAGCGCGTAATCGGCCACCGGGTCGATGACTTCGACCCGCATTGGGCCCATCATCGTGGTGGCAATGCGGGAAAGATCGGCATCGGGCGTGCCGGTAGTCTTGTATTCCCGAATCTCAAGGGTATGCCGGTAGATCGCCTCGGTGATGCTCTCGGGAGCCGGTCCGCCGTTGGCCGTGTTGTACTTGATGCCGAAATCGCCCTCGGGGCCGCCCGGATTGTGACTGGCGGATAGGATGATGCCGCCGAAAGCTTGGTACTTCCGGATGATACAACTCGCCGCTGGCGTGGAAAGGATGCCCTCGCGCCCCACCAGCGCACCACCGAATCCATTGGCCGCCGCCAAGCGCAGAATCGTTTGAATCGCCCGGTCGTTGAAGTAGCGCCCATCGCCGCCAACCACCAACGTCTTGCCCGCATAACCCTTAAGAGAAGCAAAGATGCTCTGGACAAAATTCTCGAGATACCCGGGCTGCTGGAACACGCCAACTTTCTTGCGCAAGCCCGATGTGCCCGGACGTTGTCCAGCAATAGGTGTGGTTGGGACGGTGCTGAGTTTCACAGGGTCTGCCACCGCTCGGAAAAATCTCTTCAAGGAGGTTGGTGAATGACGGGCGCAAGGGTGCGCAATGCACGGCCGGAGCGTGAGCTCCGCCGCGCTGTTGAAGCTCGCCTAGTCTTCGTACTTGAAGGACAGCTTCAGTCTGGCACGATAGGCCGCGACCTTTCCGTTCTCCACAACGAGGTCAAGCTCGCTCACCTCGGCAACCCTTAGATCACGCAACGTCTTGCTTGCGATTTCCACCGCCGTCTTGGCGGCATCTTCCCAAGAAATCTTGCTGGTACCGACCAACTCGGTAATTCGATAAACGCTTCCCGTTGCTACGTTCGATTTTGCCTTAGCCATGATTTATCTCCTGTGGACCTTGCGTTGATAATGAGAGTTGGGTGAGCCTGATTTCTATGCCCGCGCCGCGAAGCGCGAGCTAGTGTGCACTATATCTCGGCAAAATTCCAACCGCCAAACCCTGCCAATCACCGGGTCCTCGGACTCCTTACGGTTCCCCACCCGTGCGTGTGAGCTTCAAATCACCCAAGAAAGACACCGTGGTCTCGCCGGTATTGTCGCTATCTCCACCGACGGCGATGGCCGAGATCATGGGCGGGTCTTCGCCGAAGGCGGCTTTGAAATCCTGCACAATATTGCGTTCTTCCTCGGCCCACTGTCCGAGCTTTTCTTCACCGCCTCGCACGACGATCATCCGCACCCGGTTGGTGTAGGCATTCCACGCGGTGGTGCCCACCGGCAGCTTGGGATCCCAGATGTAACACAGCGCCGCGGCGGG
This sequence comes from Burkholderiales bacterium, assembly GCA_046714645.1. Taxonomy (GTDB): domain Bacteria; phylum Pseudomonadota; class Gammaproteobacteria; order Burkholderiales; family SHXO01; genus SHXO01. Next base: position 1,445 of record JBKKAO010000120.1, read on the forward strand.
GACCTGTTCGCCGTAGAGCTTGCGCGCCAGGCGAATCTTGGTTCGGTCTAGGAAGCCCAGCTTGTTCAAATCATAGTGGAACATGACGTAGATACGGGCGGGGTAATCATCGCCTCGTTTTGTTCTGAGATTGGTTTTGGGATTGTGCTTCGGTAACTTCCACCGCCAGCGCAGAATGGGGTGCGAGATGGGATTGACACTTAGCGAAGTGGCCAGGCTCCCTGCCGAGGCTGCGGCGCTCACCCTGAGGACCCGGCGTCCCTCGTCCTCTTCGATGGCAAAACCTGTGTGCTTCTTCACGCTTGGGATGTAGATGGGCTGCCATCCTGGTACGGCCTCAGTGCCCACAGGTGCGTTTGAGAAAGCAGGTAACAGATTAACGGAATCCTCAGGCAGGGCGGGCGAGCCAAGAGATCCCACCAAGGCAACGAGCCAGACTCGCCTGAATGCAGTGGATCGCAACGCCACTAGCGGACACCCGGCGGCGGAGGTGAATCGAGCCATCCCGAGGCGATGAGCCGGTCGTAGTCCTCCGGGCGGTCCACGTCCCAGCGCACCTCCAATTCCTGCCAGCGCCATCCGAGAAGGCGCAAGCGCTCGCGTGTTTGTGCCATCACGCGCTCGGTGCCCCATGGAATATTCTCGAACACGCCGCTCTCCACATGCGACAGGGCTATCAAGGTGTAGCCGCCATCTTCCACTGGAAGAAATACCGCGTCACTGCCCCGCGCCAGGGCTTGCGCCGATTTACGCAGATCTTCAACGGATAGGGCAGGGCAGTCGGTCCCGACGAGCACGATGCCTTGCGCGCGTTGTAGAACACCGGTGCTTGCGGCGTGCATCTTTTGTCCTAAGTCTCCGTCGCATTGGAGCTTCAAGGGGATGCCGAAGTGTTGCGCGCATTCCAGGAAGAAAGGATGGCCGGTGTTGGGTGTGCACCACAGTTCCACGCTCCCGGCTTTCGACGACGTGGCGGTGAGCAGTGTGCGGTGGATGAGGGCACGCTGCAACTGAGCGGCGGCCTGCGCGCCTAGACGCGGAATCAGGCGGGTCTTGCTCTGTCCTGGAACGGGCGCCTTCCCGAACACCGCGATGACGGTGCTAGGGTCTGTTGACATATATGTCAACAGACCCTAGGCTCAGGAGCGGCGGCCATAGTAGAGGGCGGCCAGTTTCGCCGGATCGGCCCCGCTCCAGTAAGCCAAGCGCATACGCCACATGCCGAGAATGGTGCGCCAAACACCCTGCTGCTCCCAGCGGCGGGCGGATGTCGCGACTTTGTCCCTCAAGCATAGGGGCGCTCCGGAGCGCTTTAGTACCTTGGACAGGGCGATGTCTTCCATCAGGGCAATCTCGGGGAAGCCACCCACGCGCATAAAAAGATCTCGCTTGACGAAAAGCGCTTGATCGCCGGTGGCGATGCCCGTCCACCGTGAGCGAAGATTCATCATGCCTTCCACCACTTTCAGCGTCCGTCGCTCGCTCTCTAAATGCACGTCGAACCGTCCCCACATCTGTCCTGTCACCCTGATGGCATCGCAGATGGCATCGGCGAAATTTGGAGGAGGGCGCGTATCGGCGTGCAAAAACATCAAGACCTCTGCGCTCGCGTGACGGGCCGCCGCGTTCATCTGCAGCGCTCTGCCGCGCGCGGCGCTTAAGCGAACATCGGCATGGGGCGCGCAGACTTCCAAAGTGAGATCCGTGCTCCCGCCATCGCACACGACTATCTGATGGCCGGCCTTACGTGCGGGTTGCAACAGGGGAAGTAGGATGGCAAGGTTGGTTTCCTCGTTGAAAGCGGGAATGAGAATGGAGAGCTTCACTGCGCGGCTTTATGATCGTTCAGCGCCCAATCGTAGTCGAGAAAGCGAACCGGTGCCTTGCCCTCCCGGATACGTTGCTGGTCTTCCGGTTTGTCGCTCAGAACATTGGCGTAGGCGGCAAGAAAGGCATTGACGGATTTCGCGCCGCGGAAGCCCTTGGCGAAATCCTTCCCGTACCAATCGAAAATTTTGGAAACTTCGAGGGTGCCCCGGCTGACGCGATTGCGTGAATGGTCGGACAAAAAGCGCTTGAGGGAGTCTTCCAGTTGTTCATCCAGCCGCGCAGCCACGTAGGCCTCATGACGTAGCGCCGGGCAGCCGATGGAAGCACAGTTCACCGCCGTGTGGATGCGCGGGTCGTCGTAGACGCCTTCCGCCCGGATCATGCCGTGCTCGATTTCATCCAAACTGCGCGGTTTGCCCAGCAAGCTGAAAAACTTCTTCTTCCAAGGGTTGTTGATGAACTTGCCGAAGTCCTGAATGGACTCGATGCCGGGGTAGCGCGTGAGAATCAGCTCGACGGTAAAGGCGTTGTAAGCATTGATGAGGAAGGCCAACTGCTCGGGCTTGCTCCAGCCATTGAACTCCTCCTGCGACACGGCGCTAAGCGAGGCTAAATAGGATTTGAGGGCCGCGCGCTCTCGCTTGAAGCTCGCGTATTTGACTTCGGTGGCATTGCCATCTTGGATGAGCACCACGTTCTGCTTGAGCAGAGTGGCCCATTGCGGATGGCCATGGTCGAAGGCGGCGAAGGCATTGCTTCCCCAGCACAGCAACGCGATAAAAAGATACCGAATCATACTGTTCATACTATTCTCCCGTTAGCCCAAGCGCCACGCATGAAAACGTGCAAGCCACCGCAGTGCTGAGGCGGGTGCGTGAGCCTTTCGCCACACGCCAGCCGCGAACTTGTTCGCCTCCGCGAGGGTGGGGTAGGTATGCACTGTCTTGAGAATGCCATTCAGCCCTATCTTGTGCCGCATGGCAAGTACGAATTCGGCGAGTAGATCGCCGGCATGCTCGCCGGCGATGGTCACCCCGAGAATGCGATCTTTTCCCGGCACGGTCAGCACTTTGACTTCGCCATGGGCTTCGCCGTCGGCGATGGCGCGGTCCAGATCCTCGATGCCGTAGCGCGTGACTTCGTAGGCAATACCCTTCTCCTTGGCTTCGAGTTCATTTAGCCCCACGCGGGCGACTTCCGGTTCTGTGAAAGTGCACCACGGAATCACGCTGTAGTCGGCGCGGAACTTCTTGAATGTTCCAAACAACGCATTCACGCTCGCATACCATGCTTGATGGGCGGCGGTGTGGGTGAACTGATAGGGGCCGGCCACATCGCCGCAGGCGTAGATGTTGGGATAGAGCGTTTGTAGCGTGTCGCCGGTTTCGATGGTGCGCGCCTTGGTGAGCGGGATGCCAAGTTCTTCTAAACCGTAGCCCGCCGTGTTCGCCACGCGGCCCACGGCCACGAGTAGCGCATCGAAGGGCACGCGCACTTCGCTTCCCTGGTGCTCACAGACCAGCACCTTCTCACCGCCCTCGATGCGGAACTCCTTGGCGCGATGTTCGAGCTTCACGTTCACGCCGTCTTTGCGAAAGCTCCCCAGGACCATAGCGGAGAACTCCGGATCTTCTCGCATCAGCAGCCGGGGCATCATCTCTACTTGCGTGACTTGTGCACCGAAACGCGCGAAGCACTGCGCGAGTTCGGAACCGATGGGCCCCCCGCCTAGGACGATGAGGCGCTTGGGCAGTTCGCGCAGATTCCAAATGCTGTCCGAGGTGTAGTAGCCCATCTGCTCGATACCCGGAATTGGCGGTACGAAGGGACGGGCTCCGGCGGCGATGACGATGGCTTTGGTGGTGAGCGTTTGGCCGTTGACTCGCACCGTCCACGGCGAAGTGATCTTGGCGTCGCCTTGCAGGCATTCCACACCGAGATCCGTGTAACGCCGCACGGAATCATGCGGCTCGATGGTTTGAATGACGCGCTGAACTCTCTCCATCACCTGCGCGAAATCGAAATTCGCGTGCGCATCGTGCATACCGAAATGCTGGGCGCGAGCGATGTGGGACAGATATTTGGCGGAGCGGATCAGCGCCTTGGAAGGTACGCATCCCGTGTTCAAACAATCTCCGCCCATCTTGTGCTTCTCGATCAGCGTCACCTTTGCCTTGACGGCCGCGGCGATGTAGGCCGTGACCAGGCCGGCGGAACCTGCGCCGATCACCACTAAATTCCGGTCGAAACGCGCGGGTTTCTCGAAGCGTGCATAGATTTGTCGCGCCTTGATACCGTCCAAGATCTTCTTGGCGATCAGCGGAAAGATGCCGAGCACCACGAAGGACAGAATCAATCCCGGCGAGAGGATGCCCGAGGCGGATTCAATGCGCCCGAGCTGGGTGCCCGCGTTCACATAGACAATGGTGCCCAGCAGCATGCCCGCCTGGCTTACCCAATAGAAGGTGCGGATGGGCATGCGGGTCAGGCCCATGAGTAGGTTAATCACGAAGAACGGAAACAGCGGCACCAGCCGAAGCGTAAACAGGTAAAACGCCCCTTCTTTCTCGACGCCCGCGTTGATGGCGTTCAAGTGAGCGCCGAACTTGGATTGCACCCAGTCCCGGAGCAGGAAGCGCGAGGCGAGAAATGCCAAGGTGGCGCCCGCGGACGAAGCGAAAGACACCAACACAGTTCCCCAAAGTAACCCAAAGATCGCGCCCACCACCAGAGTCATCGCGGCGGCACCGGGAAGGGACAGCCCAGTGACCGCCACGTAAATCAGAAAGAATACCAAGGCAAGGGTGAGCGGATGTTCCGAACGATAGGTTTCGAGTGCCGCCTGCTGCGATTTGACGTAGGCAAGGCTCAGGTACTGGCCGAGGTCGAAGGCAAAGAAGACGGCGACCAACGCCGCGATGAGCACCAGGACAAGGAGCTTGCTTTTGTTCATCTCACTCTCACGCCGCCAGCGCACCGCCGCAGCTACTGCCTTGTCCCGCGGTGCAGCCGAAGCAATGATCGAAGACCGCGATGGGATTACCTTCCAAATCCGCGCATAAGAGATCCGAAAGCTTCGGCCGAATTCGGCCATCCGCGTGCATGGGAACGCCTAGCATCTGATTGAAGTCGCAGTCGTAAACATAGCCCTGCCAGTCCACGCTGATCAACGAGCGGCACATTACGCCCTCCAGATTGGCGGATTGGAAGGCATGCACCAGCAGATTCATGTATTGGTCGAACTGGCCCTTGGAAACCAACAAACTACCGAAACGCTGGATGGGCATGTTCGTCAGGGTATACAAACTATTGAACTCGACGCCGTAGCGCTCGCCCAGATGCTTGCGATAGTCCCGCTCCAGCGAACCCTGCGGCGGAGGAAGGGATGGACCTTGCGGGTTGTATACGAGATTGAGCAACAATCCGGTGCCGTTCTTTGCGTAACCCAGATCGTTGAGCTGGCGCAAGCCGGCGATACTCTTCTCGAACACGCCCTTGCCGCGTTGTTTGTTGACGTTATCTTCCAGATAGCAGGGGAGCGAAGCCGTCACCTCGACGCCATGTTTAGCGAGAAAGCGGGCGAGGTCCTCTTGCCCGCGCTCTTCGAGAATGGTTAGATTGCAGCGGTCGATGACCCGGATGCCCATGCTGCGCGCTTGCTCCACCAAGTAGCGAAAATGAGGGTTAAGCTCCGGTGCGCCGCCCGTCACGTCGAGGCTCTTGGCCTCGCGGGCGCGAAGGAACTCTATCACCGTGTCCACGGTCTCGCGAGGCATCTCCTCGGTCCGGCTCGGACCTGCGTTGACGTGGCAATGAACGCAAGTCTGATTGCACCGGTAGCCAAGATTTACTTGAAGCGTGGTGAGCGCGCCCCGG
>JBKKAO010000121.1:0-3100 GCA_046714645.1 Burkholderiales bacterium
TCACAGAAGGATGCTACAGTTTATGGATCGCGCAACCATCCACTACCTCAATCAGAAAGGCTGGAGCAATGTCGAGATTGCCGCATTTGTCGGCCATCACCGCGACACCATCGCGCGCGTGCTCCGCGAACCGCTTGACCAACAGCCCACCCCACGCCAGCGCACCAGCGCGGTGGCGCTCTTCGATACCCAGATCCGCGCCTGGCTCGACCAGAAATGGAGCGTCCAGCGCATGTTGGAGGTCGCCCGCGCTGACGTTGCCCATCCCTATACCGGCAGCGGCACGGCCTTTTATGACTATGTGCGCCCGATCAAGCGCGCTCGCAAGAGCGTGCCGGGCAACGTCCCCGTGCGCTTTGAGGGGCTGCCCGGCGAACTGCTCCAGATCGACTGGGGCGAAGTCCGCCAGTTTCCCTTCACCCGCCCAGACCTCGCAGGGCAGACGCGCTACTTTTTCGCCGCCCGGCTCAAGTACAGCCGCTTCATGGTCGTCCAGTTCACCACCAATATGCGCGAGGAAACTCTCTTGCGTTGCCTGATTGCCGCCTTTGTCGCCATCGACGGCGTGCCCTGGGTCGTGACCAGCGACAATATGAAGACGATTACCCTGGGTCGCGACGAAGCCAATCAGCCGATTTGGCACCCGGCCTTCCAGCAGTGTGCCGCCGAGTTCGGCTTTCTCCCGGCAGTCTGTACACCAGCTGCCCCCAACCAAAAAGGCGCGGTCGAAAATCTGGTCAAGTTCGTCAAAGGCAACTTCCTGACCGGGCGCACGTTCTATGATGATGCTGACCTGGCGCACGAGTGCGCCGCCTGGCTCCAGTATGGCAATGACGTGCGCCCCTCCGATGCCACCGAGCAGCCGCCCACGCAACTGCTGACGGACGAACGACCGCACTTTGGCCCGCTCCCCGCCTGCGCGCAAGATTACGGCTTCGTTGAGAGTGTGCAGGTCAACCGCGAAAGTCTGGTCAGCATCGCCACCAACCGCTACTCTGTGCCGGTTCATCTGGTCGGCTGTGCGCTGGTTGCTCGCCTGTTTGCCACGCGGATCGAGCTTTTCCACGGCACCGACCGGGTCGCTTCGCATCTACGCCACTTCGGTCGGAATGCCCGCGTGATTGTGCCGGAGCATTTCGAGCCGGTGTTCGCCCACAAACCGCGTGCGCGAGTGATGGTCTACCGCGACTGGTTGGTCGGCCTGTCCCCCGTGGCCGCCGACTATATCGCTCAGGTCTGCCGCAAGCGCTACGCCGAGATGGATGCCCAAATGGTTGCGTTGTACCAACTCGCCCAGCAACTTGGGCGGGAAGCCTTTCTGGCCGCACTTGCGCTGGTGCACGCGCAGCAGACCTTCGGTGCTGAATACGTCCAGGCCGTTGCGACCAGACCGCGACCGCCGGCCGCGCTCCCAAGCACCCCTCCCGACGTGCCGGCCCGGTTCCCAGAGACTCTGCCCCAGCGCCTGGTCGAGCGTGAACTCCAGGTCTACGAACAGTATGTCGCGAACGGGGCGGCGCTCAGCCGCCTCAGTCAGGCTGGTGGCATATGAGTGTGCCCAGCACCCTGGAACAGAAGCTCACCCAGCTCAAACTCGGCCGTATCCGCGAGGTCGTGACGAGTTGGATTACACAGGCCGAACAGCAGCAACTGGGCTATGGCGAGTTCCTGGACGAGTTGTTGAGCGAAGAGCTGCTCGGGCGTCAGGAAAACCAGATCCGCCGCAAGCTCAAAGCGGCGGGCTTCCCGTATGCCGCGACGCTGGAGCAGTTCGATTTCACCCTACGGCCGGAACTCAAACGCTCGGTGATGGTGCGCTACTTCGATAGCGCATTTGTGGCCAAAGCCGGGGCGCTGATCTTGGTCGGCCCGAGTGGGGTGGGCAAGACCCATTTGGCGATTGCGCTGGGCACGCGCATGGTGCAATTGGGCTACCACGTCCGCTTTCTGACGGCCCAGCAGTTTGCCAATGCCGTGCTGGCCAGCCCTAACCGCGCGGATCTGGCGGCGGTCATCCGTCCATTAGTGCGCTGCGATCTGCTCATTTTGGACGAGTTCGGCTATCTGCCTGCCGAGCCGCAACTGGGGCCGGCGCTGTATGAACTCATCAGTGGGCGCTATACCCACGGCGCGACGGTCATTACCTCGAACAAAAGCCTGGCGCAGTGGGGGGAGGTGGTCGGCGGGGACACGGCCTTGATGATGGCGATCCTCGACCGGCTGTTGCATCACGGCGAGGTGTTCTATTTGCGCGGCAATTCGTATCGGCTGCGCGGCAAGGAGTCGTTGGTGCTCACGAGTGGTGGCCTGGCCGGGTCACCACTCGTGAGCACCAGCAGCGTAGCGGTCAGCGACGGGGTCGATGTTGGGTAACATTTCGTGCCAAGGGGGCCGTATGGGTGGACAGATTCCAGTGGTATCGGCGCAGTGGGTGCGCGACCCGGCGCAGGCGGGCCAAACCATCCGCTTGGATACGCCGGCCTGGTTTGCATGGCTGGAGGCGGCGACAACCGTCCACTTTTCGTATCCGCTCTTTGATCCGAGCTGCGGCTACATCATCGGCTTTATGACCGTGCGGAAGGAGCGCCGGCAACGCGGCGGTCAGTATTGGGCGGTCTTTCGGCGGCAAGGAACACGCCTGTGCAAGATCTACCTGGGTCACTCGGCGGCCGTCACCCAGACACGATTGGAAACGATTGCTGCGCAGCTCCGTACACGCGCGGCCGAGAAAGGAGCGCAATAACCAGGGTCAATTGGTGACCGCTACTTGGAAAGGTACACGTTTTTGTGCTGATTTTTAAACGGTAAACGTGCTGACTTGACAACCGTAGATTACACTTGATGCCAACGCCGCCACCATGACCAGTGCAGTATCGCCGCTGCGCTGCGCTCGACTGCCAAGACCAACTGCCAGAATAGCCGGCGAATTTCGGCAAAGCTTAGGCGAACCGGAGCCCGCGGCGGGTTTTGAACGCCGCCAAACTGCTCATGCCTGGTTGATACCAGCGCCCCTTTTTTGGTGCCGCCTCGCCACCGCTTTCCGTCCGCATCACCGTCAAAAACGCTTGCGCCCACATCGCCAAGGTCATGTGGCGATACC
>JBKKAO010000122.1:0-2896 GCA_046714645.1 Burkholderiales bacterium
GGTCGAAGCAGCGCTGGATCCGCCGGGTCTTGTGCAGCCGGTCCAGCCCTTCGATCCAGCGGGTCGCTTCTTCCGGGTCGAAATCGTCGGTGCGCCTGACCTTGATGTCGGCGGGAATCCGGTAGGCGTGGTGGGCCTCGTCATTGATCACCACAAGGTCGCGACAGGTGGCCAGCTTGCCCAGCACGCGGCGGGTGTACGCCTCGTCGCTCTCCTCGCCCTTCCTGACGACCGAGCGCTCGGGTTGCTTCTGCGGCATCAGCGCATGCCAGTTCTCGATCAGGATTTCAGCCTGGTTGAGTTTCTGCCGCAAGGCGTCGGACGGGCACAATCCGAAGGCGTCGTAGTAGTTGTCGGGCTCGCCCGGATAGAGGACGCGTAGTCTTTCCTTGACCGTCAGTCCCGGCGCGACGATGAAGATTGCGCGGGAGAAATCCTTGCTGCGTTTGGGGTAGGTCAGCGCGTTCAGCACCTGCCAGGTGATGAGCATGGCCATTACCGTAGTTTTGCCGGTGCCGGTGGCCATCTTGTTGCACAGCCGCTCCCACTCGCCGCCGTCGCCCGGGACATGGATGCCCTGTCGGTACTCCGTCGGCGCCTCCAGCCACCAGATCAAGGTTTCGATCGCCTCAATCTGGCAGAAGTAGAACGGATACTGGCGCACGCCGGGGGAGCGGTCGCACCAGTGTTCGAGCAGGCCGCGGGTCACGCTGGTGATGCCGGGATACTCCGCCGCGCGCCAGGCGTCCACCCGCTCGCGGATCACGTTCACCAGCGCCAGCGATTCGGTGCGGCGGGTGTTGTTGCGGATGTCAAAGATCTCGTACCCCGCCGAACGGCGCGCCTCGACCTGTTTGAGCGTGCCGCGATCGTCCTTCCAGTGCCGAACCGGGCACTCGTAGGGCGAGTTAATGATCAGGGAGTTCGGCGACGTCATCGTTCTCTCTCTAAACCGTTATCTCGTGAACGTCCGTCGATTATTCACTGGGGTCGATCCTCGCACGATACCGCTGTGCGGGATGTCTCGGCTGCTCGGGGATGGTGTATGAAATTCGGCCCGCCTGAAGCAAGGGGCGAACGTAGTCGTTCATGACGTACTTACGGTCTCGGCCTAGCAGCGCGGCAAGTTCTTCGGCGCTCAAATCCCGCGCCCGACATAAATCTTCGACAAGATCTAGCGTCTCCTCGGGAGAGCCGCGCCGACCACGTTCTGAAAGCCGGGTGCGCAGTTCGTCGGACAGGCTTGAAAGTAGGGCTGCGGCCTCCGGTGCCATGGTAGACAGCGTGCCGTCCATGGTAGATAAGCCCCCCGCCATGGTAGACAAGGCCCCGGACCCGGTAGATAAGCTTTCCCCCAGCAATATCTCCGTAGGCACGTAGTGGGTCGCCGAGCTTTTCCCCATCTGTTTCAGCAACCCGGCATCCCGCAGTCGCCGAAGCTTCTGGCTCGCTGTAAGGGTATCTACCCGATTGAGTTCCCGGAAGCTGGCATTGTCGATTGCGCCTACTTCGCGAACCCAGACCAGCGCCCTTGCCTCGTCGTCGGTCAGACCAAGTTCGCGAAAGCGGCTCAGCCAGGCAATATCCTGCGGACCAAGGAAGTGATGAAACAGGTAACGGGCGGTGAAGCGGTCGCGGGGCCGGTCGGACTCGAAAGCCGGTGGCGTAAGTCCGGCCTGTTCCATCATGTCCCGCATGACTCGTATGCCACTGCCTTTGGTTTCAGCGAATCGGGTTTCATGCAATACAGCGGCAATCTTTGGATTGCGCGTCAGTGAACCTGGTTCGCCGAGATGGTCCGGAGACTTGAGCGAAAATCCCGGATTGATAATCTCCAGTCGGTTGCTGTACCGGATGATCTGGATCGGACTCTGCACCCGGTAGTTCCGGTGCATGACCGCGTTGACGATCGCCTCCCGGATGACGCGCTGGGGAATCGGATAGATGTCCTGCCGCTGGAGTTGCCCTTCCGGAAGCGAGAAGCCTTTCGGCAGGTCATCCATGATCGCTGCGGTTGCGCGACGAATCAGCCTGATCAAAGGATCTCGCAGTTCAATGCTGTCAAAGCGCTTCTCCGGATCGGGAACCCACTCGCGACCCGGCACACGGATATAGTCCACTCGCATCATCGGGAACAACCGCCGCAGGGCCAGTGCCCGGCCAAACAACAGGAGACCGCCTACCGTCGGCGTCTGATTACCGTCGCGCAGTCGGACGGCCCCCAGGCCAACCATCAGGTCAACATCATTCCAACGCAATTCCTCGGCATCGGGCGTGGTCTCGGTCCGCGCCTTGCGGTAATCGGCAATGGCGTCAGGATCGAGATCCTCAAACGTGGCGTCTGTCACTACCGTGAAATCGTATGTTTCGTTCCCGCGCCCCTCATAGAACACGACAAGATCATCTTCTGTGCAGCGCTGATCAGTCGGCCCCACACGCCGAAAGGCGCCGCGCGGCAACCCCTGGCTCTTGAAATAGACCGGCTTCTCCGCCGGCTGGGCTTCCGGCACGAAAACAACCAGAACCGTCTTGTCCTGCAAGCGCTCCTGCTGAACATCTACGCGTATCGGCACATTGAACTCGGAGCGGCAGCGGGTAGCTAGATCGGCGGCAAGACGGTCTGCGTTCTCAATACCAACGACCTGATAGGACGGGAAAAGCGCCATCTCTTCGCGCGCGATGCCCAGCAATAAATAGCCGCCGCCCAAGCCCGGTTCGTTGGCAAAGGCACAAACGGTCTCCATGACCGCAGTTCCAACCTCGCTGGCACGTTTGGCTTCGATATGCTCGTTCTCGTCCAGATTGACGAGACGATCATAGAGTTCACGAGCAGTCATGTGATCAGACTACCTCTCGTTAATTCAGAGGAATGACCTTAAGAGACTCGATACCCCGG
>JBKKAO010000123.1:0-6974 GCA_046714645.1 Burkholderiales bacterium
CCGTGGTGAACATCGCGGTCAGTTCGGGGTCGCCGGAAGAAGACAACCCTCTCCTACAAGACCTAACTTTCGCCACTTTTTTGGGCTGGAAGAGCGGCCCGAGCTACGCATTAGCGCTGGATTGGGGGTCATCATCGTTCGCGCGAAAGGCTACGTCCCCAACCACCAATTGATCCGCTTCGGCGTGATCGCTCAAGACGTGATCCTGAGCTGGCCGCCAAGCCTGCGAAGTTTGGAGGCCGCTGTGGTGAGTCCCCCCTCGCCTGATCTGTTCCTGTCATCTTACCGGCTGCATTACTATTTGACACCTTGATCGAGCGGACCCTATACTTGAAGCATGGTTTAGATCAAGTCTAAGGGATCGAATCCACTGAGATGTCCGCTCGCGGTACACGGATAGGCGAGCGGCTATCGAGTCAACGCAACCCCCAAAGGAGAGACCCATGAAATCCCTCAAAGGAACCAAGACCGAAGGCAATCTGAAAGCGGCCTTCGCCGGCGAATCCCAAGCGAATCGCCGCTACCTCTACTTCGCGAACAAGGCGGACGTGGAAGGCCAGAACGACGTGGCGGCGGTGTTCCGCTCCACTGCCGAGGGCGAGACAGGGCATGCCTTTGGTCACCTAGAGTATCTGGAGCCGGTGGGGGACCCCGCGACGGGACTGGCCATCGGCAAATCGCGCGATAACCTGAAAGCGGCCATCGCCGGCGAAACTCATGAGTACACCGACATGTACCCAGGCATGGCGAAGTCCGCCCGCGACGAAGGCTTCGAAGAAGTGGCGGATTGGTTCCAGACTTTGGCCAAGGCGGAACGTTCCCACGCCAATCGTTTCCAAAAAGCTTTGGACGCGCTGGTCGACTGATCACAGCATTGCTCAAGGGGCGAGGTGTGCCGGGTCATCCCCGGGCCCTTGCCCTTTTTATTAACGTGCTCCGGAAGATATCGAGAAACCGCGACCCATGACTACCCGTGAAGGCACCCTCGAAGCACCGACCCGCCACGCGATCGATTGGAAGAGCGCGGACTACTACGACGAGGGCAAACTCAATCACGAACTCGAGCGTGTGTTCGACGTTTGCCATGGATGCCGCCGTTGTGTAAGCCTTTGCAACGCCTTCCCCACGTTGTTTGATCTCGTCGACGAGAGTAAGAGCGGAGAGCTGGACAGCGTCGGGAAGAAAGATTTCGCCAAGGTGGTGGATCAGTGTTATCTGTGCGACATGTGCTACATGACTAAGTGTCCCTACGTGCCGCCCCATCCTTGGAATCTCGATTTTCCGCATTTGATGTTGCGTGCCAAGGCGGTGAAATTCAAACAGGGAGGGGCCAGCTTTCGCGACAAGCTGCTTTCCAGCACGGATGCCCTCGGGAAGCTCACCACCATTCCCGTGGTGGTGCACACCGTAAACAAGATCAACAAGACCGCTTCCACGCGCAAGGTCATGGAGCGTGTGCTGGGCATTCACCAAGACCGGGTGCTTCCCGAATACGCGGCGGCAAAGTTTCGCAGCGCGGCACGGCCCCAGGATGAATTCCCGGTGAAGAATGGCGCGAACACTCCGGGCAAAGTGGCGATCTACTCGACTTGTTACGTGAACTATAACGAGCCCGGTATAGGGCAGGATTTGCTGCGAGTCCTCGAACACAACGAGATTCCTTGCATGCTGGTGGAGAAGGAGGCGTGTTGTGGAATGCCAAAGCTCGAATTGGGCGATCTCGACGCCGTGGAAACACTGAAGAACGCCAACCTTCCCGTGCTCGCCAGGCTCGCTCGCGAGGGCTACGCGATTCTGACGCCCATCCCCTCTTGCACGTTAATGTTCAAACAAGAGATTCCGTTGCTATTTCCCGGAGACCAGGACGCCAAGTTGGTCGCCGAAGCCATGTTCGACCCTTTCGAGTACCTTGCGCTGCGCCATCGCGATGGTCTGCTGAAGACGGATTTTAAGAACTCTCTGGGCAAGGTGTCCTACCACGTTCCTTGCCATCTGCGGGTGCAGAACATGGGCTTGCGTACCCAAGAGGTGTTGAAGCTGGTACCCAACACGGAACTCAACACCGTGGAGAGGTGCTCGGGTCACGATGGTACGTGGGGCGTCAAGGCTGAATTTTTCGAGCAGTCCATGAAGATCGGACGGCCGGTGTTTCGGCAGATGGGTTCCACTGAGCCCCAATATATCAGTTCGGATTGCCCCATCGCTGGACGTCATATCCAACAAGGGATGGGAGAGTCCGGCGCGCGCAAAGAGCACCCTCTTTCGCTGCTACGCATCGCCTACGGACTCGATTCCAAGGGCCAGGAGTGATCTTGATGCCTGCCATTTCCCGAGAAAGTTTGCTCACGCTTGAGTCCTACGCCAAAAGCCGAAAGGAATTTCGCGCTAAGGTGCTTCACCATAAGAGACACCGCACCTTACATCTGGGCAAGCATGTGACTCTGGTGTTCGAAGACGAGCTAACCATTCGCTATCAGATTCAAGAGATGCTGCGTGTGGAGAAGATATTCAATGAGGAGGGCATTCAGAACGAACTCGGGGCCTACAATCCGCTAATCCCGGATGGAAATAATTGGAAAGCCACCATGATGATCGAGTATCCGGATCCGGAGGAACGCCAGCGCCAATTGCAGGTGCTCAAAGGCATCGAGGATCGAGTGTGGGTGCGGGCCGGGGGTGCCGCGCGGGTCTTCGCCATCGCGGACGAAGACTTGGAACGCGAAAATGAGACCAAGACCTCCGCGGTTCACTTTCTGCGCTTTGAATTTAGCGCAGAAATGAAAAAAACGCTGGGCATGGGAGGCGGGCTCGCCATCGGCGTAGATCACCCGAATTATTTGGCGGACCTGGACCCAGTGCATCCCGATGTTCACGATGCGCTGATCAAGGATCTCAAGTTCTAAATTGAGTAGTGGCGCAACTACGGCGAATCGCTAGAATAGGGTTTCCAAGGGCCAAGGATTGGGTAGCGTGTTTCTGCTTCCATCAGAAGATCGGCTGGTAGGACTTGTAGAGTCCCGTCTCAAGGGCCTTGCTATTCCTATCAATCTGCGGCTGTGGAGCGGCCGCACCGTGAGTTCGGCCGCGGCAGCCCCCATCACGGTGACCGTGCGCTCGCCCAGAGCGCTCTTCAATCTTTCCAATCCCAGTTTGGGCCGGCTTGCCAAGGCCTACGTCGAGGGACAGATCGACCTGGACGGGGATTTTCGGGACGTCTTGAGCATTGGCGAGGCCTACATCGCCCAAGCCCATCAGGTCTACCGTAAGAAGGCGCGCGCATGGAAATGGTGGCGCCACTCCCACAAGAAGGACCGCGAAAATATCCAGCGTCACTACGATGTGGGAAACGATTTCTATGCTCTGTGGCTGGATGCGAACCGGGTGTATTCCTGCGCCTACTTCAAGGATCCCGACGACGATCTAGACCGCGCCCAGGAGCAGAAGCTCGATCACATCTGCCGCAAGCTCTTGCTTAAACCGGGTGAACGTTTCCTGGACATTGGCTGCGGTTGGGGCGGGTTGATCCTTTGGGCGGCTCAGCGTTACGCAGTCAAGGCGCTGGGCATTACCCTTAGCCAAGGCCAATTCGACTACGTGCGCGAGCGTATCGGCATACTGGGGTTGGAAAGACAGTGCGAGGTGCGCTTGCTGGACTATCGCGACGTACCCGAGGATCGGCCCTATGACAAGATCGCCAGCGTGGGGATGTTCGAGCACGTTGGACTACGCAACCTTCCCGCTTACTTTGGCAAGATCAGCCGCTTGCTAAAGCCGGGCGGGCTGGTCATGAATCACGGCATCACCACCAACTCCTTGGACGACGCCGAACTGGGGAGCGGCATCGGCGAGTTCGTGGACCGGTACGTGTTTCCGGGGGGAGAGCTTCCCCACCTGGGTACGGTGGTCAGGGAGATGTCCGGGCAGGGTCTGGAGCTTTGGGATGCGGAAAGCTTGCGGCCTCACTATGCCAAGACCCTCTGGCACTGGGTCGACCGCTTGCGTGACCACCGCGAGAAGGCCCGCGGTATGGTGAGCGAGCAAACGCTGCGCGTATGGTTGATCTACATGGCAGGTTCCGCCCACGCCTTCGCGCGCGGATGGATTTCCATCTACCAACTGCTGGGCGTGAAGCCGGCCGACAATGGAACCGTTATTTGCCCTTTAACGCGAGCACATCTGTACAAATGAGTGGCTGGCTTCGGGCAGGATTCAGATGCTTCATTAGGTGCGCGCTGGTGTCGGTTGCCATGCCGGTATTCGCGGGTGTCGTTTCGGTGCTCAAGACGGAGCAAGAAGATTGGGTGGAAGAGGAGGTGAAGCAGCTTCCGCCCTATCCGGCACCCTTGTCGTTGTTGTCCGTTGAAACTCAGCGTCCGTCGAAGTATAGCTATCGGGTGGATCGCCGGTCTGTATCGGTGGGCAAAGATGGGGTCGTACGCTTTGCTCTCGCTATCGAGGCCAGTGGAGCAGGGCAGCAAGTGAGCTATGTCGGCATTCACTGCCAAGCTAAGCGGTGGAAAACCTACGCGTTTGGGACCGATGGGAACACTTGGCGCAAAACGCGCAAGCCCGCGTGGGAGGATATCGAAAGGAAGTCGGTAGACAATTACCGGGAAGAGCTCTATCGCAACTATTTGTGTTCGGGCGGCGGTCCGGCGGGTGATGAAAAAGCCCTTCTTGCCAATTTGCGCAAGGCCCCCATCAAGAACGTGTACCGCTGACCCTGGCGGAGCGGCGTATGCTCTGCCTAGCGCAGTAGACTTTCCCCGCGCACGGCTCCGGTCTTTCTGAAAACGTCTGGATTGGATACCACTAGTTTGGATGTATTGGCGCGCACTGCGTGCTCAAAGGGCTCGGGCTTAGCCACGCCATATCCCTGAGCGTAGTCCACGCCGATTTGACGCAAGGCCTCGATGATGCGGTCGTTCTCGACAAACTCCGCAATGGTCTTCTTGCCCATCACATGGCCGATGTGGTTGATAGCCTCTACCATCGCGCGATTAATCGGATTGCTATTCATGTCCTTGACAAAGCTCCCGTCGATTTTAAGGAAATCAACGGGTAACTGCTTGAGATAGGCGAAGGACGACATTCCTGCTCCGAAGTCATCGAGAGAGAACCGGCACCCGAGCGCGCGTAGTTCGTGAATGAAACGTTCGGCTTTGGATAGGTTAGAAATCGCCGCAGTTTCTGTGATTTCAAAACACACGATCTTGTAAGGAACGGGACAGGTGGAGAACTGCTCGCGCACATAGTCGAGGAACCGGTCATCTCCGATCGAAGCGCCCGACAAGTTGATGGAACAGGTCTCGATGGAATAGTCGCGTTGCGCATGACGAGCGGCCAGCGTGGAGAGAGCCGTACGAAGCACCCACTGGTCGATGAGCGGCATGAGATTGTAGCGCTCGGCCGCCGGGATAAACGCCATCGGGGGGACGAGTGTCCCGGTCTCATTGCGCATTCGGAGGAGCAACTCCACGTGCTTTCCACCGGTACTTGCATCGCGCAACTTGATGATTTCTTGAGCGTGTAGCGTGAAGCGATTTTCGTCCACGGCGCGGCGGATACGTTCAACCCATTGCATTTCGCCATGGCGGCGAGAGATCTCCGTGTCGTTGGAATGGTAGAGGTGGACGCGGTCCCGGCCTCTCTCTTTAGCCATGTAGCACGCAGCATCGGCCGCGCTCATGATCTCCTCAAGCGTTAGCTCGTTCCCGGAAATATTTACTAACCCGACGCTCACGCCGATGGAGAAAGAGCGCTCTTGCCACACAAAGCGGTAGTCTCGAAGAGTTTGGAGAAGTTCTTCGGCGATTCGAGCGGAGTGTTGCGCGGGACAATTCTCCAGTAGCACACCGAACTCGTCGCCACCCAAGCGAGCTAGCGTGTCACCCTCGCGCAAACGCCGGTGCAACAAAACACTAACTTGGCGCATCAGATCGTCACCGGCGGCGTGGCCGCAGGTGTCATTCACGATTTTGAACTGGTCCAGATCCAAGTACATCACACTGTGATGACGGTCGAATTCAGAAGCGCTGGTAATGGCTAAGCGTAGCCGTTGCTCGAACTCACGGCGATTGATCAACCCGGTGAGTGCATCGTGACTGGCCAGATAGGAAAGCTTGGCCGCATATTGGCGTTCACGACTCACGTCATGGAGTACCAGCACGACACCGGTTACATTTCCCGAGCGATCGCGGATGGGGGCGGCGGATTCGTCGATGGCGACTTCCGAGCCGTCACGCCTTACAAGAACGACACTGTCCGCGACTTCCACTGCATGTCCTTTGCTTAGTACCGACTCGATTAGGTCAGGCGGGCTACTGCGAGTTTTCTCCTCTAACAGCCGGAACAGTGCGTACCAAGGTCGCCCTTTCGCTTCCGCGAGGCGCCAGGCAATTAGGGTCTCCGCAACGGGGTTCAAATATTGAACAAGGCCATTGACGTCGGTCGTAAGTACGGCATCACCGATAGATTCCAGCGTAACTTGGGCGCGTTCCTTTTCCGCGAAAAGTTGGGCTTCGGCAAGTTTACGGTCCGTGATATCCGTAATCGAGCCAGCCATGCGGATAGCTTTTCCCATGGCATCTCTTACGGATTGGCCGCGCGACCTAAACCAGCGGTACTCGCCGGATTTCGTCTTGAGCCGAAACTCGATATCGTAGGGTACGCCGTGCTCCAAGTGGTCCGCGACCGCGGACATGGAGGCATCAAAATCATCAGGATGCAGACCCGACCAGAGTACATTTACGGTGTTTGGAATCTCATTGTCCGCGAAACCAAGCAGTTGTTTGAGACGCGAGGAGGAGTACATTGCGTTACTCTCTAGATCCCAGTCCCATATCCCATCATTACTTCCCGAGACGGCCAGTTGAAAGCGTTCTTCGCTCTTGCGCAGAGCGGATTCAGACTCTTCATTGTGGCGAAGCATGCGGCGGGAAATCACCACGCTGGCGATTACCAAGGCTGTCGCC
>JBKKAO010000124.1:0-2682 GCA_046714645.1 Burkholderiales bacterium
ACCTTGACCCTCCTTATTCTCAATATTGGCGCCTGACACTGTCCTACCAGCCGACCTTGGGACCAACGTGCTTTCCGAGGGTCCTCAAACAGTAAATCTGACCCACCCGGACCGTTTTGTGCTGCTCGGCACTCGCCGGAAGCAGCGCACCGGTCTCCAGCAGTCAAGGCTTCTGGCTTTCGTGCTGACCCGTGAGGGCTCGCTAGCCCTGAAATAAGCGAATACCGATTGAAAACGCTGTGAACAATTATGGTTTGCATCTCGCATGCGTTTCATCGCCGCCAAGGACCGCTTGGCGATTCGTGAAGTGCAAGAGACTCGCTTCTTCTGCAACCAAACGCGCGCTCAGGCCCTTGGTTTCACCATGATCTCTCGCCGCGGGGAAAGTCATCCTCTGGGAACCGGTGGCGGTGCCCTTTGCCGCAGTGGATGTCGCCGCGCTTCAGGCAGGCGCCATGCGCCGCAACTTCTCCCACATCGCAAACAGGTCCCGCAGCCACGGGTTGTAGGCCTGGAGGCGATACACGATACGACGTCCAGTGCGCACGATCTGCGCCGGCACCAGTACAAGCGCATGCAGAAAGCGGCGAAACTCCATTTTCAGCAACTCGAGACCGCGTTCGCGTTTTGGCAGCAGCAGCCCATACCACGCTTTGAGATTCCAGGCCAATGCGGTGATCACCATATAGGCCCAGTTGCTAACCAGGTCGTCCACCGGCATGCGCATCGCATTCACGCCGTTCTTCAGTTGCTCGATGACGTTTTCCTGGTCGCAGCGCTGGTTGGCGAGCGCCACGATTGCTTCGGCAGAATACGTGCTTTCGCTATGGTTGGTGATGTAGAAGAAGTAGCGCATCTCGTCAAACAGCGCGCGTTCTCCTTTCTGCACACTGATGTTCTTACGCACTATCACCAGCCGGTACTCCCGCTTGCATTTGTGAGGCTGGTAAGTGATTTGCGCCACGCTCTCGCCCACCAGGACCTTGTTCAGATAACCCTTGGCGCGCACGATTTGTTCCTTGATCCGCGCGCGCTTGGTGCGCGGCTCGGTGGCAATCTCGTAGCGCGGCAGCCGCACCACGGGCGTCCACTCGGGCTCGGGCAGCGTCTGCGCGAGCGTGACCACCTTGGGGTGGGCGTCCATGCCGAAGATGAACTTCACGCCTTGATCGTCCCAGCGATCCAATTCGCCGGTGAGCGTGAAGTCGGTGTCTCCGCGCAAGGTGATCGCTCCCGCGTGTGGGCCCACCCGCGCCACGGCACGATCGATCCACGGCACGCAGCCCTCGTGACTGACTTCATTGCCGGGACGGTTCACCAGATAGAGCACTTCGCGCGTGTTCGCCACACTGATCACCAGCGGCGCGTAGCCCCAGATGCCCTTGTAGGAAAGCCCCATGCCCGCTTTGCACTCGCCGTAGGTGCCGGCGATGGTGCCGTCAATGTCGATGAAGGCATGCGACAAGAAGTCCTTCGGCTGCAGCTGCCAGACGCGCTCGCGCACGGTGTTGATTGCTGCCATCAACGTTTCGATCGAAGCGGCATCGAAGCGCCGGGTGAAATCCCCCGCAGTGGTCGGGTCGGGAATGCGCTGCGCGCCCAGCCCATCGAGGAACGCTTCGTCGTTTCGCCGCAGCTCGATGTCCTCCAAGCGCACGCCATCGAGCAGCGCATTGTAGGCAAGGTTCAACACATGATCGCTTTCGTGATACGGCAAGTGGCGCTTGAGCAGAGGCACTCGCTCATCGATCTCGCGCGCCAGCCCCAGCTTGCTCACCATAAGATGAATGGCACCCATGCCTCCGCAATTCACCGCCCGGCTCTTGTCAGCCATCTCGTAGCGAATGTTGCGGCACGTGAGCATCGGCGAGGACTGATCGCTCCACGCCCGTTCGGGATCCAAACGCCGTTCGATGCGGCGCTTGCGATTGCGCAGAATATTCCGATAGCATGTCTTCACTCGAAACACTCCCTGGTTGATTGTTCGCGCCGGTCGCGAAACCCTCTATCTACGAGTGTGTCGAGATACTTCAAGTTCCACAAAGTCAATCAATCGCGCTTGCTTAGGGACTAGTGTGATGTCCCGTTGATAACTTGCAATATAAAGTGCCGTCGTGCCGGCGAAAGCCGGCATCCAGATATCTGGTGCCACGCCTGGATACCAGCGTTAGCTGGGATGACACTTATTAAAGAAACTTGCGGGACACGACACTAGCAGCCTGTCGGATTCGACATTGCGATGGCTTTTTTTACGACACTTGCGCATTCTTTCCGGGGCGGTTTTGCCTTAGGGAGCTTGGCGTCGTCTTGTCAACTCTGCCACCACGGCCGGCGTCGCGGCGCTGCCGGCCCCGGGTGCCTGCCTGTTGTATAATTGGTCATCCGCTACACCCACAGCTATGCGCTCGCCTGCGGCATGGTCGGCCGCTAACCGCGTCCGGCCCGTTGGGCGCATAGTTTCTTCGATGAGGTCCGAATGAACAAGGCTGATTTTGGCAATCCCGACGTTATCGTAATAGGCGCGGGGAATGCCGCGGCATGCGCCGCGCTCGCTGCGCGGGAAGGCGGCGCCAGCGTAATCATGCTCGAAGCCGCGCCGATCGACGATTGCGGCGGCAACAGCCGCTATACCGCCGGGCTGATGCGTTTCGTCTTTAACAACGTCGATGAGCTGGCACAGGT
>JBKKAO010000125.1:0-12187 GCA_046714645.1 Burkholderiales bacterium
GATTAACAGTCCGTCGCTCTACCGACTGAGCTATCGGGGAAGGGAGGTCTTGCGAGCGATCCGGCGGAGGCCGAATCTAAGGGTGCGTATATTAGCGGCCGGGCATATCAAACGCAATCGGAAATGAAGGACAGACGAATCGTCCTATTGTTGCCGCTGGGCATCCTGGTTCTCGCCCTCACGGCTCCTTACTGGCTGCCCCTTAAGGGGTTGATTCCGCGAGTCGAGCAGGAGGCCAGCAAAGCCCTGGGGGTCGGCGTGGTAGTGGGGAAAATACGGGTACATTTTCTTCCCACTCCCCGTATCTCGTTCCATGGGATTCGGATCGGCAAACCGTCCGTCGCGGAACTCGCTAAGGTCGTCGTCGTTCCCCAGATTTTTTCTCTGTGGCGTGAAGTTAAGGTCATTCGCCTTGTGGTGGTCGAGTCGCCTGAGGTTCAACCCGAAGTCTTCGCAGCATTCGGCGCCGTGCAGAAGAAAGAAGGCGCCCGGAAATCGCGGGTTGAAGTTCGCCAAATTGAAATTACTAAGGGCAGCATCCGGTTTCCCAACTTCACGCTTAGCGATCTCGGCTTGTCCGTGGATTTTGGGCAAGGCAATTCCTTGCAGCAAGCGAATCTTTCCCATCGCGGAGTAGATTTCTCGATGACCTTCACACCGAAACAGGATCACTATGCGGTCAATGCGGTTGCGGTTCGTTGGAAACTTCCGGCCGGTCCGCCCATTGAGATTACAAAATTGGAGGCCAAGGGAAAATTAAGCGCCACGGGGCTCGATGTCCACGATCTCAACGCCTCGCTCTATGGCGGAAAACTCACCGGTGATGCGACTTTGCGTTGGAGACGGGGCATGCAATTGAAGGGCAGCTTTAAGGGCGATCAGATTAAGCTGGAACCCTTGCTAGCGGCCGTGAAATCCAACGCGCGGTTGGGGGGCCAGATTCAAGCTGAGGGCCAGTTTTCGGGAGAGGGGAGGACTGGGGCCGCACTGGGCGATGGACTTGTTGTCACGGCTGATTTCAACATCCAGCAAGGCATTTTGCGCGGGGTCGATCTCATGAATTCGGTGAAAGGTCTGCTAGGCAGCAACGCAAAACCGGGCGACACCAAGTTCGATCAGTTGAAGGGGCACGTGGAAACAGGCGAGGCGGGTGCGCGATTTACGGACCTCTACATCGAATCAGGTCTTATGAAGGCGAGTGGCGACGTCTCGGTTGCCAAAGATAAGACCTTAGACGGCGATGTTAGGGTGGACCTTAAGGGTACCGCATCCTTAATCGGCACTCCGGAACTGGCCGTTTACGGTACGACGGATTCGCCTCGTATCTATCCATCGAAGGCTGCCATGGCCGGCGCCGCACTAGGCACCGCTGTGCTGGGGCCTGGTGTAGGCACAACGCTGGGAATGAAGGCGAGCGAATTGGCCAAGAAACTTTTCCGGGGTGGATCCAAAAAGGATGCGCGGAAGGATGCGCCGCCGCAGGCCAAGCCCTCTAGACAATAGTCACCGCCGCGATGGCGTTCGCGACGTTTTCGATATTGCGAGTGTTCAGCGCCGCGACGCAGATGCGGCCCGAGTCGATGGCGTAAATGGAGTAATTCTCGCGCAGCTTTCCCACCTGCTCCTTAGTCAATCCCGAGTAGGAGAACATCCCGCGCTGGCGGGTGACGAAGCGGTAGTCGGCGCCGGGCAGCTTGGACTTCAGCAACCCCGCTAGCTTCTCTCGCATGCCTCGGATGCGGTTACGCATCTGGCCTAGTTCTTCCTCCCAGAGTTTGCGCAACTCGGGGTTGTTGAGCACGGTGGCCACCACCTGTCCGCCATGGGTAGGCGGATTCGAGTAGTTGGTCCGCACGATACGCTTGAGCTGGCTCAAGGTACGGGAAGCTTCGTCGGCGCTGGCGGTGACGACGCTTAACGCGCCGATGCGCTCGCCATATAAAGAAAAGGATTTGGAGAAGGAATTTGAAACGAACACAGGATTGGTTGCCTTGGCGAAAGCTCTGACCGCCGCGGCGTCTGCGTCTATACCATCTGCGAACCCCTGATACGCAATGTCGAGAAAGGGAACCAACCCGCGCGTGATGACCGTTTCGCGCACCCTGTCCCATTGCTCCGCACCGAGATCGGCGCCGGTGGGGTTATGGCAGCATGCATGCAGCACCACGATGGCGCCCTCGGGCATGGCTTGCAGCGCCCTTAGCATGGCGTCGAAGTTGAGCCCCCTGCTGGCGGCATCGTAATAGGAGTAGTGGTTGACCACGAAGCCCGCATTCTCGAAGAGGGCGCGATGGTTCTCCCAACTGGGATCGCTAATCCACACCTGCGCGCCGGGGGCCAGGCGCCGAAGAAAATCCGCTCCGACTTTGAGAGCGCCGGTGCCGCCCAGGGCTTGAACGGTGATGATTCGATTCTCCGTCACGGCAGGATGATCCGCGCCGAAGACGAGGTGCTGCACCGCCTTATCGTAGGCGGCGATGCCGTCGATGGGGAGATAGGCGCGAGGCATAAGATTCTCCATCATCTGCCGCTCCGCGCGCTGCACGCATTCCAGCAAGGGCACCTTGCCATGGTCATCGTAGTAGATCCCCACGCCGAGGTTGACTTTGTTGGGGTTCTTGTCGGCGTTATAGGCCTCGGTCACGCCGAGAATAGGGTCGCGGGGAGCCATTGGCACGCTGGCAAGTAGCGAAGCGCTCATGTCGTGTTCCTCAGGAGGAGTCGTAGTCGGTGTGGCAGCCGGGGGCGAAAACAGGTCGCGTGATAGACTGAAGAGCTTAGATTTAGGGCGCGCATTTTACTCGTGATCCTTACCTTCCCCAACAGCCCCTTTCGCCTGCACCAGCCCTTTCTTCCCGCGGGAGACCAACCGGAAGCCATCGAGAAACTGGTCGAGGGCGTGAACGACGGGCTCGCCTTCCAGACCTTGCTGGGCGTCACGGGATCGGGCAAGACCTTCACCATGGCCAACGTGATCGCGCGGCTGGGGCGTCCTTCTCTCATCATGGCGCCCAACAAGACGCTGGCGGCGCAGCTGTATTCGGAGATGCGCGAGTTCTTCCCGGAGAACGCGGTGGAGTATTTCGTCTCCTACTACGATTACTACCAACCCGAAGCCTATGTGCCTTCCCGCGATCTGTATATCGAGAAGGACTCCAGCATCAACGAGCACATCGAGCAGATGCGGCTCTCCGCCACCAAGTCGTTGTTGGAGCGGCCCGACACGGTGATCGTCGCCACGGTATCGTGCATCTATGGTATCGGCGATCCGGTGGACTATCACAGCATGATTCTGCACCTGCGCGAGCACGAGAAGATAGGGCAGCGCGACATCATTCGGCGCTTGGCGGAAATACAATACGAGCGCAACGAGATGGAATTCAAGCGCGGCGTATTCCGCGTGCGGGGCGATGTGATCGATATCTTTCCGTCGGAGAACTCCGAGGTGGCGGTGCGCGTCAGCTTGTTCGATGACGAGGTCGAGACGCTCACCTTGTTCGATCCGCTCACCGGCCAAGTGCTGCAGCGTATTCCGCGCTACACCGTCTATCCGTCCAATCACTACGTCACCACGCGCGGCGCGACCTTGAAGGCGGTGGACGCCATCAAGGTGGAATTGGCCGAACGCATTCCGTTCTTTCATAGCCACCACAAGCTGCTGGAGGCGCAACGCATCGAGCAGCGCACGCGCTTCGATCTGGAAATGTTGTCGGAGATCGGGTTCTGCAAAGGCATCGAGAACTATTCGCGTCATCTGTCGGGAAGGCAAACCGGTGAACCGCCGCCGACCTTGATCGACTACCTCCCCATCAATGCCTTCTTATTCGTGGACGAGAGCCACGTCACCATGCCCCAGATAGGCGGAATGTATCGCGGCGACCGCGCGCGTAAGGAAAATCTGGTGGATTACGGCTTTCGCCTGCCCAGCGCGCTGGACAACCGGCCGCTCAAGTTCGAGGAGTTCGAAGGCATGATGCCCCAGACCATCTTCGTCTCGGCCACGCCGGCGGAGTATGAGCGCACGCACCAAGGGCAAGTGGTGGAGCAGGTGGTGCGCCCCACGGGGCTCATCGATCCGGAGGTCGTGGTGCGGCCTGCCAGCAGGCAAGTAGACGATCTGCTATCCGAAATTAACGCGAAGGTGAAAGCCGGTGAGCGCGTGTTGGTGACGACGTTGACCAAACGCATGGCGGAGGACCTCACGGACTTCCTGTCCGAACATGGCGTGAAGGTGCGCTATCTCCACTCCGACATCGAGACGGTGGAGCGCGTGGAAATCATTCGCGATCTGCGCCTGGGCGAGTTCGATGTGCTGGTGGGCATCAACCTATTGCGCGAGGGCTTGGATATTCCCGAGGTGTCCCTAGTGGCGATTTTGGACGCTGACAAAGAAGGCTTTCTGCGTTCGGAGCGTTCATTGATCCAGACCATGGGCCGTGCCGCCCGGCACATCAATGGCACCGCGATTCTGTACGCGGATGTGATGACCAATTCCATGCGCCGGGCCATAGAGGAAACCAATCGCCGGCGAGCGAAGCAGGTCGCCTTCAATGAAGTTCACGGCATCACGCCCATAGGCGTCAAGAAGAAGATCAAGGACATCATCGACGGTATCTACGACCCGCAAACGGCGAGAGAGCTGAAAGCGGCGCAAGTCCAAGCGGAGTACGCCGCGCTGGACGAAACGCAGATCGCTCGCCAGATCCGCCAGTTGGAAAAAGAAATGCTGGACCGAGCCCGAAATCTTGAATTTGAGCAGGCAGCACGACTGCGCGATCAGGTCAGGGCGCTCAAGGATCGGTTGTTGGGTGTCGAGATTCGCTCCGAGGCGGCGCCGAAGCAAGCGCTGGCCAGGCATGATCGCCGGGTGAAATCCAAGCACGGTTAGGATGGCCACGAAAGTCTTATTCGTTTGCATGGGCAATATCTGCCGCTCACCCACCGCGGAGAGCGTATTCCGGCGCTATGTACACATCGCCGGACTGTCCGGCCTCGTCACCATCGACTCAGCAGGCACCCACGGTTATCACCTGGGTGCTCCGCCGGATGCGCGGTCCATTGCGGTGGCGGCCAAGCGGCGCTATGACTTGAATGGGCTCAAGGCGCGCAGAGTGCGCGAAGCGGACTTCGCCGGCTTCGATTACCTATTGGCGATGGATCGCAACAATCTGAATTACCTCACGGAGAAGTGTCCGCCGGGACACCGGTCCAAAGTGCGTTTGTTCTTGGACTACGCGCCCGAGGCACCACATCGTGAAGTGCCCGATCCCTACTATGGAGGGGCGGAAGGGTTCGAGTTGGTATTGGATTTGGTCGAGCAGGGCGCGGAAGGCCTGCTCGACCATCTGCGTCGAGAAATGGGATGGTAGAAAGACCGTAGGGTCGATGGCGCGCTCGCCGATCCACCCTACGCTGCATTCATCCGGGCGCGAGCCCGGTGCCCTAGGGGGAATCTCGCGATGGCGCGTCAGATTGCGTTTCGATTTGCACCAAGGATACTTCCTCTATGAGGGTATCCGCGGGCCGCGGCCGGCGCGGTCTACGCGGTGTATCGCTGGACTCGGGGATGGGCTGCTGGTCCCCGGAATGCGCTCTATCACGCGCGGTTTCGACCAATTCCATACCGGGAGGAAGTTCGATCTGTTCCACGACGGGCATGGGTCTGGTCGGTGGCGTGGAGGGTGTAACCGATACAGGTTCCGGTAACGGGCTAGGCGTGAGTTTGAATTCAGCAGGTTCGCTAAACTGCGCTTCCTCGCGATAGCTTGGCTTGGACGGTACATCACTCTCGGCGGACGTGTAAGGCGCTTCGCTCTGGCGCATCTCTACGGAGCCACGCTCCTGCGCATGACCCGCGTCCCCGCCGAGGGGTATGCCTGCTTCTGGACGAGCCTCGCGACCCCGATCGCGGCGACCCCGGCGGCGACGGGTCCCGCGACCGTCAATCTCTGCCCCTTCACCTTCTTGCCGAGGACGAGAAGCATTGGAAACGGCTTCGGCTGGAAGGGTGCTTTCGGTGACTTCAGCGGGAGTGCCGCGCTCGGGGTTCCTATCCGCATTGCGCTCCGGGCGCTCTCTTGGCTGGCGCTCGGGACGATCCCCGCGACTTTGCCGTTCCGGGCGCGGACCACGTTCCAGCCGGTCCTCACGCGGCGGTCGTTCGCCGCGCTCAGGACGATCCTGCCGTTCTGGGCGTTCCTTGCGTTCGCCGCGTTCCGGACGTTGGGGCCGCTCGCGATCGCCGGTGGGTTCGGGTCTGGACTGTCCAGCTTGCTTGCCCGCTTGAGCGAGGTTATCGGATGCGCCTCGCTCCGGCCGGCCACGGCCACGTCCCCTATCGCGCCGGGCTTCTTGCTGGCGGCGCTGCTGCTCGCGGGAACGCGGCGTGGCGGCAGGTTTTTCCTCTTTCGGCTTGCGCGTGAGCCACGCGAAAATCTTCTGGAAGATGGAGGGCTTTGCCGGCTCTTCCTGCATTGGGGCGGGTTGTTCGGGCGTAATGCTTTGCACCGCCGCTTGTGGTTTGATGGCCTTTTGCTCCGCAGCGCCGGGCAAAGTGGAGTCTTGTGCCGTGGGCTGCTCCACCATGCGGTAGGAAACCGGCAAGGGCTCCATCTGGTTTAGCTCATCGTGGCGCAGGCGCGATACGTTGTAGTTAGGCGTTTCCAGATGAATGTTGGGGATGAGCACCACAGCCACCTTGAGCCGCTGCTCGATCGAGTGGAACTCGGCTCGCTTCTCATTCAGAAGGTAGGTGGCGACATCCACAGGCACCTGGGCGTGAACGGCGGCGGTGTTTTCCTTCATAGCCTCTTCCTGCAGGATGCGCAGGATGTGCAGGGCCGAGGACTCGATGCTGCGGATGTGGCCGATGCCATGGCAGCGCGGGCAGGCGATGTGGCTGGTTTCGCCCAGCGAGGTCTGCAAGCGCTGGCGGGACAGCTCCATCAATCCAAAGCGGGAGATCTTGCCCATCTGGACCCGGGCACGATCGAAATGCAAGGCATCCCGCAAACGATTCTCCACGTCGCGCTGGTTGCGCGGGTTCTCCATATCGATGAAGTCGATGACCACCAGTCCGCCCAAGTCACGCAAGCGCAGCTGGCGAGCCAGCTCGTCGCAGGCTTCCAGATTGGTGTTGAGAGCGGTCTGCTCGATGTCCGCGCCGCGCGTGGCTCTCGCCGAGTTCACGTCGATGGATACCAATGCTTCGGTATGATCGATGACGATGGCACCACCGGCGGGCAACGCCACTTGCCTGGCATAGGCGGTCTCGATTTGATGCTCGATTTGAAAGCGCGAAAACAGCGGCACATCGTCCCGGTAGAGCTTGACCCGGCTGACGTTATTGGGCATGACGTGGCTCATGAACTGCCGGGCTTGTTCGTAGATGCTCTCGGTATCGATCAGCAATTCACCGATGTCTTGCTGGAAATAATCGCGAATGGCGCGGATCACCAAGCTGCTTTCCTGGTAAATCAAGCGATCGCCGTTGGCCGAAGGCAGGAAGCTGGCGGCGTTCTCGATGGCCCGCCATAGCTGCATCAGGTACGCCAAATCCCAATTGAGTTCTTCGAGGGACCGCCCAAGACCGGCCGTGCGGCCGATGATGCTAGCTCCTTGGGGAACGTCGAGTTGGGCGATCAGATCCTTGAGTTCGTTACGCTCTTCGCCTTCCACGCGGCGCGAGACACCGCCCCCGCGAGGGTTGTTCGGCATCAGGACGAGGTAGCGCCCCGCAAGGGACACGAAGGTGGTGAGAGCGGCGCCCTTGGTGCCACGTTCGTCCTTCTCGACCTGGACGATGAATTCCTGGCCCTCGCTCAGCGCGTCCTGAATGCGCGCACGCGCGGGATCCACATCGGGATCTCTAAAGTACGCGCGGGTGACTTCCTTGAAGGGAAGAAAGCCGTGGCGCTCGCTACCGTAATCGACAAAGGCAGCTTCAAGGCTAGGTTCTACGCGGGTGATGATTCCTTTATATACGTTTCCTTTGCGTTGTTCTTTTCCGGCGGTCTCGATATCGAGATCTACTAATTTCTGTCCGTCTACTATCGCAACCCTCAGCTCCTCAGCCTGGGTCGCGTTAAAGAGCATGCGTTTCATTGAGTTCTACCCCCGCGCTTAGGCGTTGCGGGTAGGACAGGCGGGAGCGCATGCGCACGCTCATCAGGACATCTTTACTTATTGCAGCGGTCTGTACTCATAATATGCCGTCTGTATGGTGTCCCTGGAGTGCATCGCTATCCCGGTGTCCGTGGGGCCCCGCCGCGTTGCGGTGGGACCTCTTCGGAAGTACGCCTAAGGCGCGTAACGTAAGTGTCGTCGCTAGTTGGATCGCAGGCCAGCGAAGTTAACCTGCCGTGAGTCGCCGCAGCCAGATTGCCAGTCTTGCTGGAAATGGATTGGCCGCTATATCACTTGAGCATTAGTACGTTTAATACTTGAGTTTTTTCTCGAGGTTTGAAGCTCGCATTGGAAACTCATTTGGTTCCGAAGCGGGCACGCAGTGCGCAAGTCACGCATTGGTCAGCTTACCGGCCGGCGGACTTGGGCACATTGGGACACGTTGATGGGTGTCCGGGCGAGTGTCCTAAACTTCAGTTCAACATTTTAAGCAATTTGAGTACCTTAAGGAAAGCAGTTTCGCTAGTCGAGATCGGCGAAGAGCAGGCCGAGCAGCGAATCGACAACTTTCTCGTGCGCGAACTCAAGGGCGTTCCGAAGAGCCACATCTACCGCGTGCTACGTACGGGGCAGGTGAGGGTGAACAGCGGCAGAATCGGAGCCTCCTACCGGCTGAAGACAGGGGACCTGGTGCGCTTGCCTCCCGTGCGTACGGCGCAGCCGCTCGCGGCCGAAGCGGCCACCCCGAGCGATCCCTTGTTGGTGGTCCATGAGGATGACGCCCTACTGGTGATCGGCAAGCCCGCAGGGCTGGCGGTCCACGGCGGAAGCGGGATCAGCTCCGGCGTCATCGAACAACTGCGAGCGCAGCGTCCGCAGGCGCGCTTTCTAGAGCTGGTCCACCGCCTGGACCGGGATACCTCGGGTTTGTTGATGGTGGCGAAGAAACGTTCCGCCTTGACGGAGATGCACCGCCAATTGCGCGAAGGCGAGGTGGAAAAGCGCTATCTTGTCTTGGTCCTGGGGCATTGGCGCAACCCTAAGCAGCGCGTGCGTGCCCCCTTGATGCGTTATCTAACCGAGGAAGGGGAACGCCGCGTGAGCGTGGACCCGGAGGGGCAAAGCGCGGACACGCTCTTCCTATTGCAGGCGTCGTGGCCTGGATTCGCCTTGTTGGAGGCGCAGCTTGGTACAGGGCGCACCCACCAGATCCGCGTACATTTGTCCCACCTGGGGTTTCCCATCGCCGGGGATAGCAAGTACGGAGACGGGGAAAGGAATAAGGAACTCAAGAGGCTAGGCCTTCGCCGCCTCTTTCTTCATGCGGCAAAACTTTCCTTCAGGCATCCCTTGAAAGACGAAAAGATTCATCTCGATGCGCCGTTACCGAGGGAGTTGGCGGATTTTCTTCACCGCTTGAAGCAGGATGCTGTGGACTGATGATGGACAAACGTTTCGATTTGGTGGTGTTCGACTGGGACGGTACGCTCGTGGACTCCACGGATCATATCGCGGCTTCCATTCAAGCAGCCGCCACGGATCTCAAACTGCCCGTTCCGAGCGATCGACAGGCGCGCTACATCATCGGACTGGGCCTAGGCGATGCCATGCAATTCCTATTTCCAGGATTGGAAAAAGCCCGCTACACCGATGTGTCGGCGCGATACAGCCACCATTTTGTGGCAGGAAATCACCGGATTCATCCCTTCCCGGGCTCCGAGGACATGCTGGAGCAATTGAACCGGGCGGGTTATGTTGTTGGCATTGCCACGGGAAAAAGCCGAAGCGGCCTGAACCGCTCCTTGGAAGAAAGCGGCTTGGCCCGGTTCTTCCATATCACCCGCTGCGCCGACGAGGGCTTTCCCAAGCCGCACCCTGGGATGCTTCTGTACTTGATGGACGAAGTCACCGCGCCGCCCGCGCGCACCTTGATGATCGGGGACACGACCCATGACGTGGGCATGGCGCACAGTGCCGGAGCCTGCGCTGTCGCGGTATCCTACGGCGCACACCAGAAACAATCTCTGCTTGCAGCACAGCCGCTGGCGTGCGTGGATAGCGTGATGGAATTGACGAGATGGTTGCAGAACAACGCGTGATTTGCGCCAGTGGCCGGGTAGCGGAAGGCGAGGGTTTTCGGTTTTCAGTGGACCGGCAAGACGGCCCACGGCCCGCCTTTGTTATTCGCTTCGATGGAAGGGTACATGCGTATTTGAACCGATGCGCGCACGCGCCGGTGGAATTGGATTGGATGGAGGGGGAATTTTTTGATTATTCGGGTCGGCACCTGGTGTGCTCGACACACGGAGCGACCTATTTACCGGATACGGGACATTGCATTGCGGGCCCCTGCAAGGGCCGCCGTCTAGTTCCCATCCCCATCGAGGAAAACCATGGCCAGATTTGGCTTAAGGAATAAAGGAGTCCATTGGAAATGAACGATACCAACCCACCGCCCCAATCCGACAATTGGGAGCGTCAAGTCCTGGAGAAGCTCGCCCGCGGTGCGCTAGATGAACAACGGCGCGCCCGTCGTTGGGGGATCTTCTTTAAGTTGCTGGGCTTCACCTACCTCATCGTGGTGCTAGTCCTTGCCTCGGGCTGGATCGGCGGACGCGACTCCAAGCTACCGGGCCGTCACACGGCCCTAGTGGAATTGAACGGCGTCATCCACGCGCAAGGCGAAGCCAGCGCGGATCGCATCAACCAGGCCCTCAAGGAGGCCTTCGAGGACGAAAAGACCGCCGGCGTGGTGATGCGCATCAATAGCCCCGGAGGAAGTCCTGTGCAGGCGGGACAGATCAATTCGGAGATCAAGCGCCTGCGCGCGCTGCATCCGAAAGTACCCCTCTACGCCGTGGTCGATGACATTTGCGCCTCTGGTGGCTACTACGTGGCGGCGGCGGCGGATAAGATTTTTGTGGATCAAGCCAGTATCGTGGGCTCCATCGGTGTCCTCATGGACGGCTTTGGATTCACCGGAACCATGGAGAAATTAGGCGTCGAACGCCGGCTTATCACCGCCGGAGACAACAAGGGCTTCCTCGACCCATTCTCCGCCATCAATCCTACGCACAAAGCCTACGCCGAGCAGTTGCTCAAGGAGGTTCACTCGCAGTTCGTCGACGTGGTGCGCCAAGGCCGCGGCCAACGTTTGAAAGAGACCCCAGACCTCTTTAGCGGACTGGTGTGGAGTGGTAAGCAAAGCATCGACGTGGGGCTGGCCGACGCAGTTGGAAGCTTGGATTCAGTGGCCCGCGACGTCATCAAGGCCGAACACGTGGTGGATTTTACTAACCGGGAGAACTTCGCCGAACGCGTCGCCCGTCGCTTTGGTGCGGGGGTGTCTCAGGTGCTGCTGCAAGCGATCGGGGGCGGTTACGGGATGCGTTAAGCGCTGGCCGCGCCAATAGGGCGAACACCGTGGGCCGCCTGTCCAGATCCGAGCTGCATTGGCGCCAATCCCCAACGGAACGGGTGGTGATGCACTCGGAGACTTGGGTCAAGTCGCTCGCTACGCAAAGTAAGGTCGTGGCCCCGCAGGTGGCGAGAAGCTCCTGTAGCAAAGCCCGGTTGCGATAGGGTGTTTCGATGAACAGCTGGGTCGAATGGGTCTGAGCTGATTCGCGCTCCAACGAGAGCAACGCCTGCTGGCGGGCGCCGGACTCCACCGGCAGATAGCCATGGAAAGCGAACCGCTGCCCGCCCAGCCCTGAAGCCATGAGGGCGAGAAGAATGGAGGAGGGGCCCACCATAGGCACCACCTTGATCCCCTCTCGATGGGCCAGCGCCACCAAATCCGCGCCCGGATCGGCCACCGCCGGGCAGCCCGCCTCGGAGAGCAATCCCACATCGAAGCCCTGGCGTAACGGCGACAGTAGCTCGCATAAGGCACTGGCAGGAGTGTGTTCATTGAGAGTGCATACATGAATCTCCCTCAATCCCTCCCGTCCCAGGGAGGATAAAAACCGGCGGGCGGTCCTTGCCTCCTCGGCGACGAAGTGCTGGAGACAGAGCAGCTTCTCCTGGACCATGCGGGGAAGGTAGCTGTCCGGCCTATCGC
>JBKKAO010000126.1:0-3239 GCA_046714645.1 Burkholderiales bacterium
TGTTGGACTTTGTGAAGAGCCTAGATACCGAAGACTAAAGACAATCCTTCCTCCTCCTCATCCTCATTCTCATCCTCCTCATCCCTTCACCCCGGCCTAGTTCCTAGCCCCCAGAAGAAATGCCCAAGCCTACTCCTGTTGTTCTCATCCAGCCGAAGACCAAGCTTTTCATTCTCGACACCAACGTGCTCATGCACGACCCTACGAGCTTGTTTCGCTTCCAGGAGCATGATTTGTATGTGCCCATGGTCACCTTGGAGGAACTCGACGCGAACAAGAAGGGGATGTCGGAAGTGGCGCGTAACGCCCGCCAAGCGAGCCGCTTTCTGGACGAAGTAGTCAAGCGTACCCAAGACTCCATCGAGCAAGGTATTGAGTTATCTCGCCCGGGTTCCGGTAAAAGCAACGGCCGGCTATATCTACAGACCAACGCCATCGATGGCGCGCTGCCCAAGTATCTCGCCTCCGGCAAGGGCGACAACGAGATTCTGGGCGTGCTGAAGCATCTGCAAGAAACCCAGCCCGCGAGGCAAGTCATATTGGTGTCCAAGGACATCAATATGCGGATCAAAGCCCGCGCCATGGGATTGGCCGCCGAAGATTATTTCAACGACAAGGTGCTGGAGGATACCGATCTCCTCTACACCGGGGTGCGCGCGCTACCGGCGGACTTTTGGGACACCCATAGCAAGGATGTCGAATCTTGGCAAGACAGCGGACGTAGCTTCTATCGAATCACTGGTCCGTTGTGCGCGAGTTTCTTGCTGAACGAGTTTGTCTACCAAGAAGGCGAGCGCCCCCTCTATGCGCAAGTACGAGAAGTCAAGGGGCAAACAGCCGTGTTGCGCACGGTGATCGATCGTACCCATGGCAAGAACGCCGCTTGGGGCATTGCGGGCCGTAACCGGGAACAGAACTTTGCGCTCAATCTCTTGATGGATCCAGAGATCGACTTTGTCACCATCCTGGGCCAGGCGGGCACGGGTAAGACCTTGCTCACCCTCGCAGCCGGTTTGGCGCAAACCTTGGACGACAAGATCTATTCGGAAATTATCGTCACGCGGGTCACGGTTCCCTTGGGTGAGGACATCGGCTTTCTCCCAGGTACGGAAGAAGAAAAGATGACGCCTTGGATGGGGGCTTTCGAAGACAACCTCGAGGTACTAAATCGTACCGATGAGGACGCTGGCGAGTGGGGACGCGCGGCCACCCGCGATCTCATTCAAGCACGAGTGAAAATAAAATCCCTCAACTTCATGCGCGGCCGCACCTTCATCGAAAAGTTTCTCATCATCGACGAAGCTCAGAACCTGACTTCCAAGCAGATGAAGACTTTGATCACCCGTGCGGGCCCTGGGACAAAGGTGCTGTGCCTGGGAAACATTGCGCAGATCGACACGCCTTATCTCACCGAAGGCAGCTCAGGGCTCACCTACGTCGTGGACCGCTTCAAGGGATGGCGTCACGGCGGACACGTCACTTTGCAACGCGGCGAGCGCTCCAGATTGGCGGACTTTGCGAGCGAGACGCTTTAATCCGGCTCAGGGCTCGGGAAATATACCCTTCCCGAAGTAGGCCTCCAAGCGCAAGGCGAGCGAGGGCACCGGATCATAGCGATTGTCCTTGGGATAACTGATCTGCGGACGAATTTCCATGATCATCCAATCCCGGTGAATCCTGCGCCGGTAGCGTAGCGCCAAGGTGTAGGTCGCCGCCTCGATATTGGGTTTGGTGCGGCCGAAAACGCCTGCCTCCACCGCCAGCAACGAGCGATCATTTAGCCGTCTTGCGAGGGTGATGACCTCACTTAGATCAAAATAGTCGGTCCGGTCGCGAAACGTGGCGTTACCCGCGAAGCTCAGAATCGTGGACGCCGAAATTTCTCGAATGAACGCAAGCTCCGTGGCCGCCGAACCGCCTTCCATCCGCCGCCAGAGCAAGGTCTCGGACAAAGGAATCTTCCACTGGCCTGGTTCAAAAATCCGTTGCGCGCGACCTCGCACATAGGGGTCCAGAGAGGTCCCTTTCAAGCGCAATCCGGTATCGGCGGAGAGATTCACCTTGATGGCTTCCGTGACAAGGGCGCGCAAGCCGACGAACAGGTCGTCATCCACCTCGCGCCGTCTTAGAGCACGGTCAGCTTCGGTCTCGGAATCCGAGCGCGTAATTGTGTCCAAGCCGCGATCGATGACTAACTGCAGTCTATTGTTGGTACGGGGTAGCCGGACCTTAGCCCGGATGAGAGGCCGGTAATCGTGGCCTCCGTCCTTCGGCCGCACCAATGTCACGACACCACCGAGTCGAAGATAACTTCCCGTGGGCGCATCATGGCTTTCCGGTCCCGCGAAGAGCGCGTCCGCCCTGCGCAGAAACGCTTCCAAGTTAGCAGAAACTCTCTCATGGGAGCGATCGACAAAGCTGCCGCTTGGCGCCCTTTCGCCCGCCTCGACGCCCTCCTGCGCGGCGCACAACTCCCCCGCGATGGCTAGGCTTAAGAGCAAAGTCTTGGAAAACCCGCAAGTAAATGCTGGCATCCGGTCCCCTAAAACGTGGAACCACTCATCGTCACGCCCGTTTCGATCAGATCCGCACCGCTAGTAACGTCCGGGATCTGCCATATTCTCAAACCGGGTGTACTCCCCAAGGAAGGTCAGCCGCACGGTTCCGATAGGACCGTTACGCTGCTTGCCGATGATGATCTCCGCGATTCCTTTGTCCGAGGTATCGGGGTTGTAAACCTCGTCTCGGTAGATGAAAAAAATAATGTCCGCATCCTGTTCGATTGCACCAGATTCCCTCAAATCCGACATCACGGGACGCTTGTTCGGGCGTTGTTCGAGGCTTCGGTTCAACTGAGACAAGGCAATGACAGGGCAGTTGAGTTCCTTGGCTAGCGCCTTAAGCGACCGGGAGATCTCGGAGATCTCGGTTGCACGGTTCTCGCCTTGGCTGGAGGCCGCCATGAGTTGAATGTAATCGATGACGATCAACCCAAGCTGCCGGTACTGGCGATGCAAGCGCCGCGCTCGCGCACGAAGTTCCAGCGCGTTGAGGGCGGGCGTTTCATCGACGTGAATGGGCGCATCGTTGAGCTTGCCCACGGCGTAGGTAAGGCGCTGCCATTCCTGGTCTTGCAAGCGCCCGGTGCGCAACTTGTGTTGGTCCAACTTCCCGGTGGAACCGATCAGGCGCATCACCAATTGGGTGGCGGCCATCTCCATACTGAATATACCCACAGG